>NZ_JAPWBB010000002.1:0-206056 GCF_041433235.1 Neisseria sp. 27098_8_112
CAGTCAACACCCAATTTCAAAAAAATTAAAAATTTTTCACAACTATTTGTATTTAAATAATTTAAATTTATTGAATTTTATCGTTCAATAGATGAACCAGATACCCTAAGATAAATAGTCCTGCGGCTTTGCTCTTAATTGCTACATTCAAACACCCTATATCTCTATATTACTGGCGCTTTAGTCCCATCTACTCTTACAATCTCTACTTTCTCTAATAAAACAATCATAAATTTAGAATAGTCCCTATTATGAGCAACGAAAAGATTCAACAAAAATTTGAACAAGCATATCACTCTTTTATCGAAGAGGAAAATTACGAGGAAGCGCTAAAACGTGCCGAGATTCTTTGCCTTCTCAATCCCCAATCTGTCGAATTTCATCATAAAGTTGCTTATGCCTATCTGAAGCAATTGAAATGGGAAAAAGCCATTGAGGCTGAAATGAAAACGCTAGAGCTGGATAGCACCTATATTCCTGCTTTGGATTTACTTGCCCATGCTTACGGCGCTCTAGATAATTGGGAAAAAACCGGGTGTTACGGTCATCAAGCTTTGGTTCTAAAAGATAAAGCCATCCCAGACCTAGAACATGAAATCATTCCGACACCAGCTCCAAAAAACGGCAAACGGATTATCTCCTTTTCTTTATTTGGCAATAATTCCAAATATATTGAGCCTGCCGTCTTAAATACCCAGCTTGCTCCTGTACTTTTCCCCGGTTGGACATGTCGTTTTTATGTCGACGATTCTGTATCGGCTGAAGCTATTCAACGATTTAGAAATAACGGAGCAGAAGTAATTAGGGTTGGCGCACCGTTGGACAACTGGCCGGGTACGATGTGGCGCTTTCTTGCCATTAATGATCCCGAGGTTGAATACGTTATTTTCCGTGATGCAGATTCTATTATTTGCTATCGTGATGCTGCAGCCGTATCCGAATGGATAAAAAGTGGCACCCTATTCCACACTATTCGCGACTCAGGCTCGCATACTGCCCTGATTCTTGCGGGTATGTGGGGGGCTAAAGCAGGTGCAGTCCCAGATATACAGGAAAGAATTCAAAACTTTGTCGATGAGGGCTACCCTTCCAGACATTTTGCCGACCAAGATTTTCTAGAAAAAGAATTGTGGGCCTATATCCGTCAGAATCTGTTTGCACATGATAGATTATTTGATTTCTGTAATGCACACAAAATTCCCGGCGAGTTCTACTCTAATTATCAAATCGCTTTCAGCGAAGGGGTTACCAGCTTTAACGCAACGACTGATTATGAAGACGGCAGCCTGGCAAGATGGACGCTGTACTCCAGTGCTTCACCTTTAGTCAATCCGGACTACTCGCTCAATGTTGTTCCTGAATTTAAAGTCTGCAGTTATGTGACTGAAGTGAAAAATGGAGCGGTTTCAGCATTCTTACCAAAGAGATATGGTAATGCGATTAAAGCAAAACTGGCCAGAATCAACATCGAACAAATCTAATTTGATTTGATTCCTATATCTCATTTCATGAACCCGTTATTTATGAGCAAACACATTCTCCTCGGCATTACCGGCGGTATTGCGGCGTATAAATCTTGCGAACTGGTCAGACTGCTGAAAAAGCAAGGATATTCTGTATCAGTGGTGATGACAGATTCTGCGACAGAATTTGTCTCCCCGCTGACTTTCCAAGCTTTAACCGGCAATCCTGTTTTATCGGATACCTATTCAGGCGCTTCCAATAATGGCATGGCGCACATCAATCTGACGCGCGAAGCCGATGCATTTCTTATTGCACCTGCAACTGCCAATACAATTGCCAAAATTGCCAACGGATTGGCCGATAACCTACTGACTACTTTGGCCGCAGCCAGAAAATGTCCTTTGGCCGTTGCGCCTGCAATGAATGTCGAAATGTGGAACAACCCTGCCAACCTACGCAATATTGAGCAACTGGTTTCAGACGGCATTACTGTGTTTTACCCAAACAATGGCGAACAGGCTTGTGGCGAAACAGGTACAGGTAGAATGGTCGAAGCGGTTGATCTGGCAGATTTGCTAGAGGATTTATGGACACCCAAGCTACTGAGCGGCAAAAAAGTTCTGATTACAGCCGGCGCAACATTTGAAGCCATCGATCCTGTCCGCGGCATTACCAATATTTCCAGCGGACAAATGGGCATGGCTTTAGCGCGTGTGTGCCGTGCTGCCGGAGCGAAAGTCACGCTGATTTACGGTCAAATTCAGACGGCCTTGCCCGCAGGCTTAACTCATTCTGAACAGGCTGTCAGCGCAGAAGCCATGTATCAGGCAGTTCACCGCTATATCCATGAACAAGATATCTTTATTTCCGTTGCAGCCGTTGCAGACTACAAAGTCAAAAACAGCAGTAACGAGAAACTGAAGAAAAACGGCAATCAGCCTCCGGTTATCGAGCTGACGGAAAATCCAGACATTCTCGCATCCGTTGCCGCCCCGCCTTCTCGACCATTCTGCGTCGGCTTTGCTGCGGAAAGCCATCAAGTTTTGGAGTTTGCTCGGGCAAAACGTTTGCGCAAAAATGTACCGATGCTGGTGGCCAACCAAGTCTCTGTTTCCATGGGTAAGCCAACCAATCAAATCACCATTATTGATGACCTTGCCGAAACCTCATTTCCGGAAACATCGAAACGCCAAGCAGCAGATGAAATCGTCAAACGCCTGGCTGAATTATTGGCTTGATCAAACAAAAGGCCGTCTGAAAGTTTTTCAGACGGCCTTTATTCAAACACATTAAATCACAAACCCAATTCGCGCAGAAAACGAATATCGTCTGCCCAACCGGACTTTACTTTTACCCAAATCTTCAAAAAGACTTTGGTATCAAACAATTTCTCCATATCAAGGCGGGCTTCAGTAGAAATTTTCTTCAATTTCTCCCCACCCTTACCAATCAAAATCGCCTTTTGGCTGTCTTTATCAACCAACACTGCGATATAAATGCGGAACAGTCCGCTTTCCTCTTCCTCAAACTGCTCCACTTCAACATTCATCGCATACGGCAACTCTTCGCCCAAATAGCGGAACAATTTTTCGCGCACAATCTCCATCGCCAGGAATCGGCTGGATTTATCCGTCACCATATCTTCCGGATACATCGGGATACTTTCCGGCAGATACGGCTTGAGCAGTTCCAACAGATTGGCAATACGCAGGCCATGTTTCGCGCTGACTGCCTCACTGGCAGCAAATTCAAACTCTTGGCGCACTTCATTGATAAAAGCCTCAAGCGCAAATTTGTCTTTGGCTTTATCTTTATCGATTTTATTGACCACCAATACCACAGGCGTATGTTTAGGCAACTGCTTCAACACCACGCGATCGGCATCGGTAAAGCGCATGGCTTCCACCACAAAAACCACCACATCCACGCCGCTCAACGCTTCGGTTACGTTTTGATTAAGACGGTCGTTCAAAGCATTGCGGTGATTGGTTTGAAAACCCGGCGTATCGACAAACACAAATTGCGCCGTGTCGTCGGTGTAAATACCTGTTACACGGTTGCGCGTGGTTTGTGCTTTTTTACTGGTAATACTGATTTTCTGACCGATTAAATGGTTCATCAACGTGGATTTGCCGACATTTGGTCGACCCACGATGGCCACAAAGCCGCAACGATAATCTGTCGGGTGTTGCGACTCGTTTTGTAAGAAGGTTTCGATATCCATTTATATGACTTTCTTGATTGTTTCAGACGGCCTTTGCATTTTCTCAAAGGCCGTCTGAAATATTATTTTTTAGCTTTTTTCAAAGGAAACTTCTGTTCCAACCATTCTAAGGCTTCACATGCCGCTTTTTGCTCGGCCACTTTCCGACTGCTGCCGCGTGCATTGCAGATGAAACCGAGTTCGCCCAAATCACAGGAAATCACAAACATCGCATCAGCCGTCTGCTCCGCCTGCTCTTCGATTCGGTATTTCGGCAGGGCAAAGCGGCGTGCCTGCAAGGCTTCCTGCAAAGCGGTTTTACTGTCTTTCTTGCCGATATTCAAATCCGCACGTTTCACGCGTTCTGCAAACAAATGGCGAACCACTTTTTCCGCTGCAGAAAAATCCGCGTCAAAGCTGACCGCCGCAAACATCGCCTCCATCGCATCGGCCAAAATCGAAGGCCGTCTGAAACCGCCGCTCTTCAACTCGCCGGCACCCAAATACAAACCGTCGCCGACATTCATTTCCAACGCAATTTCAGCCAATACACCTTCATTTACCAAAGCCGCGCGCATCCGCGACAACTCGCCTTCCGACAATTTCGGAAACGCGTCATACAACATCCGCGCCACGGAATAGTTCAAAATCGAATCGCCGACAAATTCAAAACGCTCATTGTGTTTGGCATTGTAGCTGCGGTGGGTCAAAGCCTGCTGAAGCAGCTCCATATTGCGGAACTCATAGCCCAGCCGCTTTTGAATCGCTCGATGCACCTGCTGTTTGAGCAAATCAGGTTTCATTCCATACTTTCAAAAAAACAGCCCGAAAATACGCCTCATCCGCAGTGAAACAAAATAAAAAGGCTACACCGGCAACTTTTTTATTTTGGCTCATTGTTTCTTGCGTCCCTCAAGCCGATAAACAATCAAAAGCCGTCATGTTCAAACCTGACGGCACTTGCCGACATTGTACCATCAAACCGTCCCTGCACACATCCGTGCGGAAAAGCGGCGAATCGTGTAAAATCATGCCAAATCATCTCTTTGTCAACTCCATGAACAAATTTGCCCAAGCATTGGCCGCAGCGCTCGACCGCTGCATCGTCACCAACACCGTTGCCGAACAAGGTGAGCCCGTCGGCTTCCTCTACCGCGAAGCCCCCGTATTTGAAAACGACAGCGGCTGGCGTATTTTCAGCGGCGACGAAACTGACGAATACACCGACAATCCCGACAATTTCAGCATTGTCAGCCTCTCTGCCATTACCGCAGACAATCCCGACATCGCGCCCCTGCTGGCTCAAGCAGAAGGCAGCGCGTGGGAATTGAACGAAGACGGCGAGTTCCAAGCCGTTGCCGATTGGCAGCCGCAAGAATAACCCATCCCTATTTCGTTTCAGACGACCTACTTTATAACAAGGCCGTCTGAAACCGAGCCGAATCCCTATTTCACAAATACTGAAGGAATCATCATGAACATTATCGAACCACGCCTCGATGGCACCAACCTGCGCATCGGCATCGTTCAAGCCCGCTTCACCAACGAAATCGGCAGCGAAATGGTCAAAGTTTGCTGCCGCACCTTGAAAGAATTGGGCGTATCCGAAGACAACATCACGCTTGCCACCGTTCCCGGAGCGCTTGAAGTACCTATCGCGCTGATGAACCTTGCTTCATCCGAACAATTCGATGCCCTGATTGCCATCGGCGTTGTCATTCGTGGCGAAACCTACCACTTTGAATTGGTATCCAATGAGTCCGGCGCAGGTGTCAGCCGCGTTGCCCTTGACTACAACATCCCTATCGCCAACGCCATCCTGACGACTGAAAACGACGAACAAGCCGTTGCACGCATCGAAGAAAAAGCCTCCGATGCTGCCAAAGTTGCCGTAGAATGTGCCAACTTGGTCAACCATCTTTTGTCAGAACAATACGAAGACGACGAAGAATAAACTTCTCCCCGTATTGGATACCGCATATTTTCAGACGGCCTCTCAATCATGATATTGAGGCCGTCTGAATCATTCAATATTCAGCCGACAACCATCGGCACTCTCTTCACAAGGAATACCCATGAAAAGCCCACGCCGCCGCGCACGCGAGCTTGCCGTACAAGCCATTTATCAAGCAGGCATCAACAAAACCGCCGCTCCTGAAATCGCTAAAAACATCCACGAACTGTCCCAAACATCCAATATGGATGAAGAGCTGTTCAACAAACTGTTTTTCGGCGCACAAACCCATGCCGAAGAATACATGGAAAAAATCAGTCCCCTGCTCGACCGCGACGAAAAAGACCTCAGCCCTATCGAACGCGCCGTTTTGCTGGTTGCCTGCCATGAGCTGAGCACCATGCCTGAGACCCCCTATCCTGTCATCATCAACGAAGCCATCGAAGTTACTAAAACTTTCGGCGGCACCGATGGCCATAAATTCGTCAACGGCATCCTCGACCAACTGGCTTCCCGCATCCGCCCTGACGAACCGCGCCGCAAAGGCTAAAATTGACTTCGCATCGGGTCGAGATTACCGATCTTTGCCCTGTTTAAGTTAATGTGCTTATGCAGCCAAACCATCAAAAAGGCCGTCTGAATTTCAGACGGCCTTTTATATTTCTCGATTTATTCTGATTTTGGCATTTCATAACCGGGACAGTTTTGCTTGTCGCTGCTTGCCCAGATGATACCGCTGCCGTTGTAAAAAACGGTACAGGTTTCATTAGCGTTGGTTTCTTTGTTGGGTTCCGCCTTCAAAATATAACCTGAATCGGAAGGATTAGGCATAGAAGCCGTACCTTCGGAAAAACTAATATTGAAATATTGATTCTGCTGTAAATTTTCAGCAGGAAACCCTACAAATGTACTTTTTTGAGTGTAATAGCGTTCGAGCTGTTGGGCGTTATGCAGCATCTGTGTGCGGACGGATGCGAGACGCGTTTGGCGGATGTAGTTTTGATAAGACGGATAGGCGATGGTAGCAATAATGGCTGCAATCAAAACGACTATCAGCAGCTCGATAAGCGTGAAGCCTTGTTGGTGTTTCATTTTATTTGTGTCGTTAATAATTGGAATAAGACATAAATATTATAGTCGTTTTCTTGCAGCTTAAATGTTCAGATTCGGAGGAAGTTTGGGAATTTATGTAAACGAGGTACAAGTTCTGAAAAATATTTTCAACCTTTTATTTTTTATTTCAATAAGTTAAACTTAAATTTAAGCCGACCGTCTCTTGGTTGGCCTTGGTCTTTACAGTAAAATCCAGTTGTTTTTTTGTCTCCAACATACATTTATTGCTTGTCTGCGACGTTATTTTATTGAATTGGTTCTTTTTATATGTCTAAAGTTTTCAAGTGGGCGGCCGGTACGGCTGTTATCGTGGCTGCGGCTTTCGGCGGCTGGTCTTTAATGAAGCCTGAGCCTCAGTCTTCTTTTATTACAGAAGTGGTCAAACGCGGCGATATCCGTCAAACCGTGTCGGCAACCGGCGAAATCTCACCTTCCAATTTGGTATCCGTAGGCGCGGAGGCTTCAGGCCAGATTAAAAAACTGTATGTGAAACTGGGCCAACAAGTTAAAAAAGGCGATCTGATTGCAGAAATCAACTCAACCAATCAGATCAATACCTTAAATACCGAAAAATCCAAACTGGAAACCTATCAGGCAAAATTGGTTTCTGCCGAAATCGCGCTTTCCAGTGCTGAGAAAAAATATAAACGCGAACTTGCCTTATGGAAAGAACAGGCAACTTCCAAGGAAGACTTGGAATCTGCACAAGACTCTTTAGCCGTAGCTAAAGCAAATGTCGCCGAACTGAAGGCCGCCATCAAACAATCAAAAATCTCCATCAATACAGCCGAATCCGAACTGGGCCACACGCGGATTACCGCCACCATGGACGGCACCGTGGTCGCCATTCCTGTTGAAGAAGGTCAATCCGTCAATGCGGCGCAATCTACGCCGACCATTATCCAGTTGGCAAATCTGGAAACTATGTTAAACAAAATGCAGATTGCCGAAGGCGACATCACGAAAGTCAAAGCCGGTCAGGATATTTCGTTCACCATTTTGTCCGAGCCGGACACCCCGATTAAAGCGAAATTAGACAGTGTCGACCCCGGCCTGACCACCATGTCTTTGGGCAGCTACACCAGCAGCACGGACACGACTTCCAATGCGATTTACTACTATGCCCGCGCACTGGTACCGAATCCCGAAGGCAAACTTTCCATCGGTATGACCACTCAAAACACGATCGAAATCAACGGCGTGAAGAATGTCTTACTGGTACCGACGCTGACCGTGAAAAAGCATAACGGCAAATCCTATGTCAGCATTTTGGGCGCAGACAATAAAGCGGTAGAACGCGAAGTAACCGTCGGTTTGAAAGACAGCATGAATACCGAAATCAAAAGCGGCTTGAAAGAAGGCGAAAAAGTGATCGTTTCTGAAATGAGCGCAGATGAAAAGAATAAGAGCAGTGAACGCGCGATGATGGGTGGTGGCCCTCCTCGCTGATTGATTAAGGCCGTCTGAAAGATTTGGCTGTGTTTCAGACGGCCTTAGTTCCTGTATTTCTATTTTTCGCCCGGAAAGATTATGAGTTTAATCGAATGTAAGAATATCAACCGTTTTTTCGGTAGCGGTGAAAACCGTGTGCACGTATTGAAAGATGTCAGCCTTTCTATTGAGAAAGGCGACTTTGTGGCGATTATCGGCCAGTCCGGATCGGGTAAGTCGACACTGATGAATATCTTAGGCTGTCTGGATACCGCCACTTCCGGCTCTTATCAAATCGACGGCATCGAAACATCGCAAATGCAGCCGGATGAGCTGGCGGCTTTGCGCCGTGAGCGTTTCGGCTTTATTTTCCAGCGTTACAACCTGTTAAGCTCGCTGACCGCCCGAGACAACGTCGCCCTGCCTGCCGTATATATGGGCATGGACAGTAAAGAGCGTGCGGAACGTGCGGAAAAACTGTTGGGCGATTTGGGTTTACAAAATAAAGAAGGCAACAAACCCAGCGAACTTTCCGGCGGTCAGCAACAACGCGTTTCGATTGCCCGCGCGTTGATGAACGGCGGCGAAATCATCTTTGCCGACGAGCCGACCGGCGCATTGGATACCGCCAGCGGTAAAAACGTGATGGAAATCATCCATAAGCTGCACGAAGACGGGCATACCGTGATTATGGTCACCCACGATCCGGGCATTGCGGCAAACGCAAACCGCGTCATCGAAATCCGCGACGGTCAGATTATTTCGGATACGTCTAAAAATCCCGATATCCCGCCCAGCAAAGTGGAGAGGATTAAAGAAAAAGCTTCCTGGTCGTTTTATTACGACCAATTTATGGAAGCATTCAAAATGTCTGTGCAGGCGATTATGGCGCACAAAATGCGTTCGCTGTTGACCATGCTGGGGATTATCATCGGTATCGCTTCGGTGGTATCGGTAGTAGCCTTAGGTAATGGCTCGCAACAAAAAATCCTGGAAGACATCAACTCGATGGGCACAAACACCATCAGCATCTTCCCCGGCCGTGGTTTTGGCGACCGCCGCAGCGGACGAATCAAGACACTGACAATTAATGACGCAAAAGCCATCAGCCAACAAAGCTACGTCGCCTCTGCCACCCCTCAAACCAACTCCGGCGGCACCTTAACCTACCGCAACACCGACCTGACCTCCTCGCTTTACGGCGTAGGCGAACAATATTTCGACGTGCGCGGTTTGAAATTGGAAGAAGGCCGTCTGTTTGATGATGACGATGTAAAAACCGATGCCCAAGTCGTCGTTATCGACCAAAACACCAAAACCAAACTCTTCGGCGAAGGCGTTAATCCTTTAGGCAAAACCATCCTTTTCAAAAAACGCCCGCTAACCGTCATCGGCATTATGAAAAAGGATGACAACTCGTTCGGCAACTCTGACTCACTGATGCTTTGGTCGCCTTATACAACGGTCATGCACCAAATTACCGGCGAGAGCCATACCAACTCCATCGTTGTCAAAATCAAAGACGATGCCAACACACAGGTTGCCGAAAAAAGCCTGACCGAGCTGCTGAAAGCACGCCACGGTACAGAAGACTTCTTTATGAACAACAGCGACAGCATCAAAGAAATGGTTGAAAGTACAACCGGCACCATGACGCTGCTGATTTCTTCCATCGCGGTCATCTCTTTGGTGGTCGGCGGTATCGGCGTGATGAACATCATGCTGGTCTCCGTTACCGAGCGCACCAAAGAAATCGGCGTACGCATGGCAATCGGCGCACGCCGCAACAATATTTTGCAACAGTTCCTGATTGAGGCCGTCTTAATCTGTATCATCGGCGGCCTGTCAGGCGTATTGTTGTCCGCAAGCATCAGCCTGGTGTTCAACTACTTTGTCACCGACTTCCCGATGAGCATTTCCATGACTTCCGTCATCGGCGCAGTTGTCTGCTCCACTGCCATCGGCGTCGCGTTCGGCTTTATGCCTGCCAACAAAGCTTCCAAGCTCAACCCGATTGATGCGCTGGCTCAGGATTGATTATGTTTCAGACGGCCTATTATTTTAGGGCCGTCTGAAATGCTGTTACCCGAAAGATTTTTTATGAAGACGAAACCTTTTTCCCAAGCAGCCTTATCATTGGCTGTTGCCCTTGCCCTAAGTGCGTGTGCTGCACCCAAAGCCAATCCGAATCTGACGCTGGAAGCAACCGGCCAAGTCATGAGCGCGGCGGAAACTGCCGAACGCTACGATGTCAACGGCAATTGGTGGGAAATCTACCAAAGCCAGCAGCTCAACGCGCTGATGGAGCAGGCGTTGGCGAATAATGTCGATTTGAAACAGGCGGCCATCAGCGTCAACAAAGCTTTGTATCAAGCCAATATTTTGGGTGCGGATTTGGTGCCTTCATTCAGTGGCTCGTTGGGCGCAAACGCTTCTAAAAACCTGAAAACCGGTAGCCACGGCAATACCTTCAGCAGCCAGCTTGGCTTGAGCTACGAATTGGATTTGTGGCGCAAACTCAGTGCCACTGCCGATGCGCAGGTATGGGAATACCAAGCCACGCATGAAGACATGGCCAACACACGCCTGACTTTGATTAATAATGTCGCCGATGCGTATTTCAATATCGCCTACCTGAACGAAGCCATCGAGTTGGCGCAAAAATTGCTGAAGCAATATCAGGAAATCAACCGCATTGCGAATGCCAAGTTCCGCTACGGCCGAGCCGACTCAAGCCAGCCGACCCAAGCCAAACAGTCATTGCTGAGCGCGGAAAACAGCCTGCTGTCTTTGCGAAACAATTTGGATACGCAAAAACAGGTTTTGCGTAATTTGTTGAATTTAAGGCCGTCTGAAAACATGGCCGCCGATCCGGCACAATTCCGCCTGCTGCCGGTCAAAGGTGTAAACTTGGACGTACCGATTACCGTTTTGGCCAACCGCCCCGACCTGCGCGCCGCCGAATACCGCCTGCAAGCGTCACAACAATCGGTCAACGCGCAAAAACGCAGTTGGTATCCGTCGATTACTTTGGGCGCAAGTTTGAGTACTTCTTCCGATAAAGCGAAAAGTACGTTCAATATCCCCATGTTGGGCGGCTCGGCCACCATCAATCTGCCTTTCCTCAATTGGCAGACCATGAAATGGAAAGACAAAACCGCCCAAGCCAATTTCGAAAGCGCCAAACTCGACTTTGAAAAAGCCCTGACCACCGCGCTGAACGAAGTCAACACCAACTACCTCGCCTACCAAAACGCCCAAGCCGCGCTCAACAACCAAGAGCAGCGTTACGCCTTGGACAAGAAAAACAGCCGCTACTACCAAGTGCGCTACCAACACGGTAAAAACGAGTTGAAAGACTGGCTGGAGGCTTTGAATTCAGAATACAGCTCGGCTCAAAACCTGCTGAACCAACGCTATGAAGCCTTAAAATACGAAAATATGGTGTATAAAGCCATGGCGGGACGTTATACGCCGAAATAGCATTTTCAGACGGCCTTTGGTTAATTTCCGTCAACGGCCGTCTGAAAAACATTCAAGCAACTGAATTTTCATATATAATCGCGCGTTTATTTGATTTTATCCGGACAACATTATGGCCTTCGCCTCTCTCTTCACGCTTTTGGACGACATTACCGCCGTTTTAGACGATGTAGCGATGATGACCAAAGTCGCCGCCAAAAAAACCGCCGGCGTGGTCGGTGACGATTTGGCGCTCAACGCCAATCAAGTAACCGGCGTATCCGCCGAGCGCGAATTGCCGATTATTTGGGCGGTGGCAAAAGGCTCTCTGGTCAACAAGCTGATTCTGGTGCCGCTTGCGCTGTTGCTTTCCGCTTTCCTGCCTGCGCTGATTACGCCCTTGCTGATGATCGGCGGTGTGTATTTGTGTTTTGAAGGCGTGGAAAAACTGCTGCACAAATTCTTGCACCGCAATGAACACGAAGACGGACACAATGCCGAGCCTGAAGTCACAGACGAAAAAACAAAAGTTAAAGGTGCGGTCCGTACAGATTTCATCCTCTCCGCCGAAATCATCATTATCGCGCTGGGCGTTGTTGAAAAATATGACCTGATGACGCGTTCTTTGGTGATGGCCGCCATCGGTGTAGGCATGACGGCATTGGTCTATGGTTTGGTCGGCATTATCGTCAAACTTGACGACCTCGGTATGATGTTGATGCGCCAAAAAAGCGCCGCCGTGCAAGGTATCGGACGCGGTTTGATTTCATTTATGCCTTGGTTTATGCGCGGCTTGAGTATTGTCGGCACGCTGGCGATGTTCTTGGTCGGCGGCGGACTGATCGCCCACAACCTTGGCTTTTTGCACGATTTCCTCCACGCGCAGCATTGGGACAGCGGCATAATGGAACATATCGCCAATCTGGTGGTCGGAGTAGCCGCCGGTGCATTGGCTTGCGCAATCGTCCTGCCTGCAATGAAATTGTTTCAAAAAGACTGATTTTGTTTCCCTGCCGTCTGAAAACTTTTCAGACGGCCTCAATACCATTTAAAGCATGAATATTTTCCGTAAACTCGAACAATATTGGCAACATCCGCTACTGTACTGGCCGCTGGTCATCTTGATTGCCGCCGCGACACCGTTCACTTTCGCCCCCTATTATCATTTCTGGCTGATGCCGCTGTTGTTTGGCGCGCTGATACGCCTGATTGAATTACGTCCGCGCTTTGCCGTCATGACTGCCTATCTGTTCGGATTAATCGGTTATACGGCGCAGTTTTATTGGATACACACTGCCTTGCATGATGTTTCAGGTTTGCCCGATTCATACGCCATCCCTCTCACCTTCCTGCTGCCGGCGTTTCTTGCGCTTTATCCAGCCATCTGTTTTTGGGTGTGGAGAAAATGCAACCTGTCGCGCTGGGCCAAAACCGGCCTCCTGCTGCCGATTTTATGGACGCTGGCAGAATTTGCCCGCGAACGTTTCCTGACCGGATTCGGCTGGGGCGCAATCGGCTATTCTCAAATCATCAAAGACAGCCCATTGGCAGGTTTCGCGCCTTTGGGCGGCATTCACATGGTCACGCTGGCAACCGCTTTCCTCAGCGCATGGCTGGTGTTGCTGATTGACAACCATGGCCGTCTGAAACACCGCCTGCTGCCCTTATTCCTTATCGTTGCGCTCTGCTCCGTCGGCTACATTTCCCAACAAACGGAATACACCCGCCCCGACGGCAGCACCAGCACGGTTGCCCTGATTCAAGGCAATATCGAACAAAATCTGAAATGGAAAGAAGAACAAATCATTCCGACCATTCAGAAATACTACGAACAAATCAGCAAGACCAGTGCCGATATCGTCATCCTGCCCGAGACCGCCCTGCCGCTGATGCGGCAAGACCTGCCCGAAGGTATCTTGGAACAATTCGCCGAGCAAGCGCAAAGCAACGGCAGCGCATTGGCCATCGGCATCAGCCAATATACGCCCGACGGCAACGGCTACGAAAATGCAGTCATCAATTTGAGCGAATATCACAACAGCACTTCCGATGTCATCCCCTACTACGCCAAGAACCACCTCGTTCCATTTGGCGAATACAAGCCATTGCCCACCATTACCGAGCGTCTCTATAAAATGATGGATATGCCTTTGGCCGACTTTCAAAAAGGTGGCGACAACCAGGCGCCTTTGGTGATGAAAGATCAAAAAGTCGCCTTCAATATCTGCTATGAAGACGGTTTCGGCGACGAACTCATCGCAACGGCGAAACGCTCTACCCTGCTCGCCAACATCAGCAATATGGCGTGGTACGGCAAATCGAATGCCATGTATCAGCAGCTTCAACAATCCCAAGCACGTGCAATGGAACTGGGCCGCTACATGGTTCGCGCCACCAATACCGGCGCGACCGCCATTATTTCCCCTAAAGGTACGATTGTTGCCGAAGCCCAACCGAATACGGAAACCGTCCTCGAAGGCCACGTCAAAGGCTATATCGGCGAAACGCCTTATATGAAAGCAGGCGGCTCAACATGGCTTATCAGCATTTTGGCCGTTATCGGCGTATTCCTTATCCTGATTGGCCGGAAAAAAACCAGAATAAAAAATTTTTAAGACCTTGTTATACAAGGTCTTTTTTATCACCAAAACTATTTACATACAGAAATGTTTGTAATATACTTAGCCAAAACCTAGCAAATCACTCAAATTTTCTAAGACAATCAACCCTTGCGATTCAAGCAGTAAAAACTATTGAATCTATCGTTAATTTACAGAAAAAATCCAACCCATAACAAAACAAACCACAGGCAGTGTTATACTGCTTGTCACACAATAAACAAAAAGCCGTCTTCAGACGGCCCAATCAAGGAAGGCACCCTTCATGAATAAAGCTTTTGCATTACCTGTTATCCACAGCGGCAACGGTAGCCTCGAGCAATACATTCATACTGTCAACAGCATTCCCATGCTTACCGCCGAAGAAGAAACACAACTGGCCGAACGTCAACAAAAAGGCGACCTTAACGCCGCCAAACAGCTTATCCTGTCGCATCTTCGCGTCGTCGTATCCATTGCACGCGGCTACGACGGCTACGGTCTCAACCAAGCCGACCTGATTCAAGAAGGCAATATCGGCCTGATGAAAGCCGTCAAACGCTACGAACCAAGTCGCGGCGCGCGCCTATTTTCGTTTGCCGTGCATTGGATTAAAGCCGAAATCCACGAATTCATTTTGCGCAACTGGCGTTTGGTCCGCGTTGCCACCACCAAACCGCAACGCAAACTGTTCTTCAATCTGCGCAGCATGCGTAAAAACTTGAATGCTTTGTCTCCAAAAGAAGCGCAAGAAATCGCCGACGATTTGGGCGTCAAATTGTCCGAAGTCTTGGAAATGGAGCAACGCATGACCGGTCACGACATCGGCATCATGGCAGAAAACAACGATGACGAAGACAACTTCGCCCCTATCGACTGGTTGGCCGATCACGATGCAGAGCCTAGCCGCCAGTTGTCCAAACAGGCCCACTACGCCCTGCAAACCGAAGGTCTGCAAAATGCCTTGGCGCAATTGGACGACCGCAGCCGCCGCATCGTTGAAAGCCGCTGGTTACAAGACGACGGCGGTTTGACCCTGCACGAATTAGCAGCAGAATACGGCGTATCTGCCGAACGCATCCGCCAAATCGAAGCCAAAGCCATGCAAAAACTGCGCGGTTTATTGGCAGAAGAAGCAGAAGCCGTTTAAGCCTTTCATTATAAAAAGGCCGTCTGAATCTTTTCAGACGGCCTTTTCGATGGCAACCCTCATTGCATCTTCTCCCCCAACACATTCATTTTAAAGCCCACTTAAGCTATAATACCCACCACACACACTACCCAGTCATACCATAACCATGCAACTTACCGTCGTCGGACTCAATCATCAAACCGCGCCCTTGAGCATACGCGAAAAACTGGCATTTGCAGCTGCAAATCTGCCGGATGCCGTGTCCAACCTCGCGCGCAGTGAGGCGGCGGAAGAAGCAGTTATTCTTTCTACCTGCAACCGCACCGAGCTTTACTGCGTCGGCGAAACCGAAAAAATCATCGACTGGTTGGCGCAATATCACGACCTGCCTGCCGAAGAAATCCGCCCTTACCTCTATACCTTAGATAATAATGAAACCGTCCGCCACGCCTTCCGTGTCGCCTGCGGCTTGGACTCCATGGTCTTGGGCGAACCGCAAATTCTCGGTCAAATCAAAGATGCTGTCCGCGTTGCACAAGAACAGGAAAGCATCAACACCCACTTAAACGCCCTGTTTCAAAAAACCTTTGCCGTTGCCAAAGAAGTGCGTACCGACACTGCTGTCGGCGAGAACTCCGTCTCCATGGCTTCTGCATCGGTCAAAATGGCAGAGCAAATCTTCCCTTCCATTTCCGATCTGAACGTCCTCTTTATCGGCGCAGGCGAAATGATTGAGCTGGTAGCCACTTATTTTGCCGCCAAAAATCCCAAGCTCATTACCGTTGCCAACCGCACACACCAGCGTGCGCAGGAATTGTGCGACAAACTCGGTGTCAACGCCGAAGCCTGCCTGCTGAACGAATTACCCGATATTCTTCACGATTACGACGTGGTTGTTTCTTCCACTGCCAGCCAACTGCCCCTCGTCGGCAAAGGCATGGTCGAACGCGCATTGAAAAAACGCCACAACATGCCTGTTTTCCTGCTGGATTTGGCCGTTCCGCGCGATATCGAAGCCGAAGTTGGCGAATTAGAAGACGCATATCTCTATACCGTAGACGACATGATGGACATTGTCCAAAGCGGTAAAGATGCGCGCAAAAAGGCAGCAGCGGCAGCTGAAAGCATGGTGGAAGAAAAGGTCAGCGAATTTATCCGCCTGCAGAAAAACCGCCAAAGCGTTCCGCTTATCCGCGCCTTACGCGACGAAGGCGAACGAGCGCGCCGCCAAGTATTGGAAAATGCCATGAAGCAACTGGCAAAAGGTGTATCCGCCGAGGATGTCCTCGAACGCCTCTCCATCCAGTTGACCAACAAACTGCTCCACTCTCCGACACGCACGCTCAATAAAGCGGGCTCGGACAACAGCGAATTAATCGATGCCGTGGCGCAGATCTACCATTTGGATCAACACGACTGACCACAATTTAAAGGCCGTCTGAAAAAAGTGAACCGACCGACAGGTCATATTCCAAAGCTTTCAGACGGCCTTAAAACAATAAAATCCCAATTATCATTTTTTCATTTAAAATGAAATGCTTGAAAAAAAACCATTAAAGTGTAAAAATCCTACCTTATACATTTAAACATCATTCAAACAATAAAACTGCCTGCCGGCTCAAACGCATGCCGACAATATAATAGGCACCGGCAAAAGGAACTTTCGTGCATATTAAAACAAACACATATCTGGCCCTTGCTGTCCTCTCAGCTTCCCTTCTTTCGGGTTGCGACAAAGTCAGCACCTTTTTCAGCAAAGACGAAAACAAAGAACTCGTCCAACGCATAGAAACCAATACCGATGACGGAAAAGTCGGTATGTTGTTGCCCGACTTCGCCCAACTGGTGCAAAACGAAGGACAGGCCGTCGTCAATATTCAAGCGACACCAGCAAAACGCACTGCTACACCGGATGACGACCATAGCATGGACCTGAGCCAATTCCCCGACAACGATCCGTTTTACGAGTTCTTCAAGCGCCTTGTTCCCAATATGCCCGATATGCCGCAAGAAGATACTGAAAGCGACGATTTGAATTTCGGTTCCGGCTTCATCATCAGCAAAGACGGCTATATCCTGACCAATACCCACGTGGTTGCCGGCATGGGCAATATCAAAGTCCTGCTCAACGACAAACGCGAATACACGGCCAAACTGGTCGGCTCAGACGCTCAATCCGACGTTGCCCTCTTAAAAATCGAGCCGCAAGAAGACTTGCCGGTTGTCAAAATCGGCAATCCGAAAGATTTGAAACCGGGCGAATGGGTAGCCGCCATCGGCGCTCCTTTCGGCTTTGACAACAGTGTAACCTCCGGCATCGTCTCCGCCAAAGGCCGCAGCCTGCCGAATGAAAACTACACGCCGTTCATCCAAACCGATGTTGCCATCAATCCCGGCAACTCAGGCGGCCCGCTATTCAACCTCCGCGGCCAAGTAGTCGGCATCAACTCGCAAATTTACAGCCGCAGCGGCGGTTTCATGGGCATTTCGTTTGCTATTCCGATTGATGTTGCCATGAATGTGGCTGATCAATTAAAAGCCAACGGCAAAGTCCAACGCGGTCAATTAGGCGTGGTTATTCAAGAAGTTTCTTATGATTTGGCCAAATCTTTCGGTTTGGACAAAGCAAGTGGTGCACTGATTGCCAAAATCATGCCGAACAGCGCAGCACAACAAGCCGGGTTGCAAGTCGGCGATATTGTCCGCAGCGTAAACGGTGAAGAAGTCCGCGCCTCCAGCGATTTGCCAGTCATGGTCGGCTCGATGATGCCGGGTAAAGAAGTTACTTTGAGCATTTGGCGCGGTGGCAAACAAACCGATGTCAAAGTCAAACTTGGCAGTGCAGCCGAACAAACGGAAACTTCTGCAAAAGAAGCCGAACACCCGCAACACGAAGGTGGCCATGACGGATTTACCGTTGAAAACGCAGGCGTTACCCTGCAGGTTGAAAACGCAGATGGCAAACAACGCTTAATCGTTCTGCGCGTTAGCGGTGCGGCCGAACGTGCCGGCCTCAAACGCGGCGACGAAATCATTGCCGTCAGCCAAATCAGCGTCAATGACGAATCCACTTTCCGTAGCGCATTGGAAAGCGCAGGCAAAAACGTACCGCTTTTGGTACAACGCGAAGGCAATACTTTGTTCCTCGCGCTAAATCTGCAGTAGTCCAATTTTTCAGACGGCATGATGATGTGTTAAATGATAAAATACCCATCTGTCAGAGGCAGTGGGTATTTTGTTATCCGTCTTCCAGTTTAGGCCGTCTGAAAATATTTCACCGCTTATATACAATATAATTATGCAACTTATTAATTATTCAAATTCTATTTTATCCATCGTCCCGGCAGCCATTGCGCTCGCCTTGGCCATTGCCACGCGCCGTGTATTGCTGTCCCTCGGTGTCGGCATTATCGTCGGCTCATTCCTGCTGGTAGGCGGTAATCCACTCGATGCCTTGATTCACTTAAAAGACATGGCGGTCAGCCTGACTTGGGCGGACGGCGATTGGTCTTTGGGCAAACCCAAAATCCTGCTCTTTTTGGTGCTTTTGGGGATTTTCACTTCCCTGCTGACGCATTCCGGCAGTAACCAAGCATTTGCCGATTGGGCAAAACAGCACATCAAAGGCCGTCGCGGTGCGAAGCTGCTGACTGCTTGTCTGGTATTCGTTACCTTTATTGACGACTATTTCCACAGTCTTGCCGTCGGTGCGATTGCCCGCCCTGTGACCGACAAATTCAAAGTTTCCCGCGCCAAACTGGCTTATATCCTTGACTCCACTGCCGCGCCGATGTGCGTTTTGATGCCGGTATCCAGCTGGGGCGCATCGATTATCGCTACTTTGGCAGGCCTTTTGGTGACTTACAACATCACAGACTACACACCGATGGGCGCATTCGTGGCCATGAGCCTGATGAATTACTACGCCGTCTTCGCGTTGATTATGGTGTTTGTCGTAGCTTGGTTCTCCTTCGACATCGGCTCCATGGCCCGTTTGGAACGCGCCGCTTTGAACGAAATTCATGATGAAACCGTTGAAACAGGCCATCCCAACGGCCGTGTATTCGCGCTGATTGTGCCGGTTTTGGTACTGATCGTTACCACTGTTTCCGCCATGATTTACACTGGCGCACAAGCTTCTGAAACCTTCTCTTTGCTCAGCGCGTTTGAAAATACCGATGTAAATACTTCCCTCGTGTTCGGCGGTACTTGCGGCGTATTGGCTGTCATCCTCTGCACCATCGGTACCATCAAAACCAGCGATTACCCTAAAGCCATTTGGCAGGGCATCATCTCTATGCGCGGTGCCATTACCATCTTGATTTTGGCATGGATTATCAGCACCGTTGTCAGCGAGATGCACACCGGCGAATACCTCTCCACTTTAGTGGCAGGCAATATCCACGCAGGCTTCCTGCCCGTGATTTTGTTCATGCTCGCAGGTGTGATGGCCTTCGCTACCGGCACAAGCTGGGGTACATTCGGCATCATGTTGCCGATTGCCGCCGCTATGGCCGTCAAAGTCGAACCTTCGCTGATTATCCCTTGCATGTCTGCCGTAATGGCCGGTGCCGTATTTGGCGACCACTGCTCGCCGATTTCCGACACCACTATCCTCTCTTCTACCGGCGCACACTGTAACCACATCGACCACGTTACCTCGCAATTCCCTTACGCGCTGACCGTAGCCGCGTCTGCCGCCACAGGCTACCTCGCACTGGGCATGACCGGCTCTGCGCCTTTAGGTTTTGTGGTAACCGGCATCGTGATGGTTGTGTTGATTTTCATCTTAAAAGACAAGAAAAAAGCAACTGCCTAATTCAAAACCAATATTCAGACGGCCTGAGATATTCCTACACTCTCAGGCCGTCTGAACATAACGATTATCCAATATATACATTATTCAGGACAAAACAATGAATACGCCTCATCTTCCACGTGGCCCAGTCATGGCCGACGTCGCCGCCTATCATCTGACCGAAGAAGAAAAACAACGCCTGCTCGACCCTGCCGTCGGTGGCGTTATTTTGTTCCGCCGCAACTTTGAAAACGTTTCCCAGCTCAAAGCTTTGGTTCAAGAAATCAAAGCCGTCCGTACACCTGAACTCATCATCGCCGTCGACCACGAAGGCGGACGGGTTCAACGTTTTATTGACGGCTTCACCCGCCTGCCGGCCATGAACGTATTGGGCGAAATTTGGGACAACGAAGGCCAAGAAGTAGCATGCGCCCAAGCAGAACAAGTCGGCTGGGTTTTGGCAACCGAACTTTCCGCCTGCGGTATCGACCTATCCTTTACGCCCGTATTGGATTTAGACTGGGGTCAATGCGCCGTCATCGGCAACCGCAGCTTCCACCGCGATGCTAACATCGTTACCCAGCTTGCCCTTGCCCTGCAAAAAGGCCTGAACAAAGGAGGCATGAAATCTTGCGGCAAACACTTCCCCGGCCACGGCTTTGTCGAAGGCGACAGCCATCACGTCCTGCCTTGCGACGAACGCAGCCGCGAAGAGCTAGAAGCCGCAGACCTTATCCCCTTCCGAGCATTGAGCCAAGCAGGTATGGCCGCAGTCATGCCTGCCCACGTCGTGTACCCTCAAACCGACAGCCAACCTGCCGGCTTCTCCGAAAAATGGCTGAAACAAATCCTGCGCCAAGAAATCGGATTTAACGGTGTTATCTTTTCAGACGACCTGACCATGGAAGGCGCATGCGGTGTCGGCGGTATTAAAGAACGCGCCCGCCTTTCTTTTGAAGCAGGCTGTGATATTGTACTGGTGTGCAACCGCCCTGACTTGGTAGATGAATTGCGAGACGGTTTCCACGCACCGGCAAACGCCGACTTGGCAGCACGTTGGCAATACATGGCCAATACATTGACCGTACAAGAAGCTGCCGACATCATGGCAACCGAAGCATTCCAAGCCGCCCAACAAGCAACTGCCAAACTGGCAACGCCTAAAGACATCGCAGGCGGTGTCAAAGTCGGCGAAGCATTCTGATTCAAGGCCGTCTGAAACATTGACGGCAAATAAAAAAAGGAAGACTTGAAAAAGTCTTCCTTTTTTTATTCAAACCGATTAGCGGTGTTGCGGATTGTAACGGCTTTCCAATCGCAGGAATACCCAACCCAAAAAGCTTGTCAGCACCAAATAAATCAGCGCGATTGTATAAAGCGGTTCTTCATAGACAGAATAGCGGCCGGTAATCGTGCTTTGTACATAAGCCAACTCAGCCACGCCAATGACCGACAACAATGAGCTGTCTTTCAACAAAGTAATAAATTCACTGGCCAATGGCGGCAACATACGGCGCAACGCTTGAGGCAAAATGACATAACGCATCGCCTGAGTATAGGTCAGACCCAAAGAACGCGCAGCTTCCATTTGGCCCTTATCAATCGACTGGATACCGGCACGGAAAATCTCACAAATATACGCACCCGAGTTCGCAATCAACGCCAAAGAACCGGCAATCAACGCACCATAAGAACGGCGCAAATCAACGGCTGCTTCGCCGCTAATCAGCACACCGTCGGCCGGGTGAACGAAAAATGGGAACCAAACATAAGCCCAAATCACAATTTGTACAAACAATGGCGTACCGCGAAACAGCGTCACATACCAAAAGGAAATCTTACGCAAAACCCAAGCCAAGGCACGCATCGGCACACCGGCTTTTTCCGGATTAATCAAACGCGCCAATGCCAGCAGCAAACCCAAAATCGAGCCGCCTGCCGTTGCAACCACCGTCAGCCCCAGCGTCGTCAACACGCCGTAAAAAAACATCCAGCGGTATTCATAAATAATGTCAAAACGAAAATCCATAACCCTTCCGTCGGTCAAAATCGGTAACTAATCCGAATATTTTTTAAAATGAAGCTTGATATTTTACAAGAAAATACATTGCTTGAACGGTTTTTTGTTAAATTATTCCGCCCAACCCTGCTTTTTTTACATTTCCAATGAATTGCAGCCCCTTTTCGCCTTTGCACATACAGGACATTTTCCGTATAAAAAACAAAGCGCAAACCCGACACAAAATTGACCGAAACACAAAAACAGCGGATAATCCGCCCATTCTTCAAACATCTTTCAGACGGCCTTCCCTCTTTCCTTGAGGGCCGTCTGAAAACATTTTAAAAAGCATAAAACATGAAAGCACCCGAACTCTTATTGCCAGCAGGTGGCCTCGAACGCATGCGCGCCGCCTATGATTACGGCGCAGATGCCGTTTACGCCGGCAGCCCGCGTTATTCCCTGCGTGCCCGCAACAACGAATTTGCCAAACTCGACGTTCTCGAGCAAGGCATTAAAGAAGCGCACGAGCGCAACAAAAAATTCTTCCTGACCGTCAATACACTGCCGCACAACTCCAAACTCAAAACCTTTGTTTCTGATATGGAGCCTTTGATTGCCATGAAGCCCGACGCGCTGATTATGGCGGATCCGGGTTTGATCATGACCGTGCGCGAAAAATGGCCGGAAATGCCGATTCACCTGTCTGTACAGGCAAACACCACCAACTACTGGGGCGTGAAATTCTGGCAAAACATCGGTGTCGAACGTATCATCCTGTCGCGCGAATTGAGCATGGAAGAAATCGCCGAAATCCGCCAAGAATGCCCCGACATCGAACTCGAAGTCTTCATTCACGGCGCATTGTGCATCGCCTACTCCGGCCGCTGCCTGCTCTCCGGCTACTTCAACCACCGCGACCCCAATCAAGGCACCTGCACCAACTCCTGCCGTTGGGACTACAAAGTTCACAACGCCACTGAAAGCGATGCGGGCGACGCCCAACTTCTGCAAGGTTTCAACTTTGAAAAAGCCCAAGAAGAAGCCAACCAAAACTTTGAAGGCATTAACGGTCAAAAACGCCATCCCTACGCCGACAAAGTTTTCCTGATTGAAGAGTCCAACCGTCCGGGCGAAATGATGCCAATTATGGAAGACGAACACGGCACCTATATCATGAACTCCAAAGACCTGCGCGGCATTGAAGTGGTTGAGAAACTGGCCAAAATCGGCGTGGACAGCCTCAAAGTCGAAGGCCGCACCAAATCGCTTTATTATGTTGCACGCGTGGCTCAATCTTACCGCAAAGCGATTGATGATGCCGTTGCAGGCCGTCCGTTTGATTACAGTCTGTTGAGCGAACTCGAAGGCCTTGCCAACCGCGGCTACACCAGCGGCTTCCTCGAGCGCCACCAAACTCAGGATTACCAAAACTACCTGAACGGCCACTCCATCGCCAAACAAAGCCAATATGTCGGCCACGTTACCGAAATTGATGAAAACGGCTGGGCGACCATCGAAGTCAAAAACCGCTTTGCAGTCGGCGATTCACTCGAAATCATTCACCCGAGCGGCAACCAAACCATCAAATTGGAACAAATGACCCGCAAAGGCCAGCCTGTCGATGTCGCCCCAGGCAACGGCATTCAGGTCAAAATTCCCAATATGCAGGGCAAAGAAAAAGCTTTGGTTGCGCGGATTATGAATCCTTAAGCATCAACAAAACAAAGGCCGTCTGAAAGTTTCAGACGGCCTTTTTAAATAATCTATGCTGTTTTAAGCCTGTTCTTGCAATACGGCGGCAATCAATTCTTCCGCACCATCATCTGCCAGTTTTTTGGCGACAGCGCGACCCAAAGCATCGGCGTATTCGGCTGGGGCTTGCGCGTCTGCCTGCAAAATAACCGAACCGTCAGGATGACCGACCAAGCCGAGCAAGGTCAGCAAACCGTTTTCTTCAGTGCAATATGCGGCCAGCGGCACTTGGCAGCTTCCGCCCAAAGCGCGCGCCAAAGCGCGTTCGGCTGTAACGCAGGCGTGTGTGGTATCGTGGTTTAGCGGCTTCAAGACTTCGTACAAATCTTCGCGATGCGCTGCAATTTCAATACCCAATGCGCCTTGTCCGGCGGCAGGCAGGCTGTCGGATTCCGACAAAATCATGCGGATGCGTTCGTCCAACTCCAGACGCTGCAAACCAGCGGCGGCCAAGATAATCGCGTCGTATTCGCCATTATCAAGTTTGGACAAACGGGTTTGCACATTGCCGCGCAAAGGTTTGATAACCAAATGCGGATAGCGCGCGCGCAACTGGGCTTCGCGGCGCAGGCTGGATGTACCGACGACGGCGCCTTTGGGCATTTCTTCCAAACGCGCGTATTGGTTGGACACAAACGCGTCAAACGGATTGGCGCGTTCGCCGATGGCTGCAAGCGCGAAACCTTCAGGCAAATCCATCGGCACATCTTTAATCGAGTGCACGGCCAAGTCGGCCCGACCGTCATACAAAGCATGTTCCAACTCTTTGACAAACAAGCCTTTACCGCCGACTTTTGACAAAGTTCTGTCTAAAATCTGGTCGCCACGCGTGGTCATGCCCAAAATCTCGACCTCGCAATCGGGATACAGGGCTTTCAGACGGCCTTGGATGTGTTTTGCCTGCCACATGGCAAGCAGGCTTTCGCGACTGGCGATAACGAGTTTTTTCGGGTTCATAATGGTTGCCTGAAAGATGGAAAACGGCATGAAGTCTATCATATTTTGGGCGGTTTTTCAGACGGCATGGGGGTGAATATGTTATATTTACGTCTAAAAACCAAATTTTCCGGACAACATGAAACGCGCCAAACAATATCCTTTTTTATCCTTACAGCGGCAACGTTTTCATCTGAACTTTGAAAACGCTTCTTCCGCCGCCAACCTTCCTTCAGAGAACGACTTCTACCGCTGGGCGTGGTCTGCCTTAAAAAACGAATACCGCCGCGCCGACATCAGCCTGATTCTTCTGGACGAAGAAGAAGCCCGCGCTTACAACCGCGACTACCGCGGCAAAGATTACGCCACCAATGTATTGAGTTTCGCGCTCAACGAAGGCGAAATCCTGCCCGACCAGTTTTCAGACGGCCTGTATGGTGATTTGGTGATTTGTCCGCAAGTGGTTTTGAAAGAAGCCGCCGAACAAGGCAAAACACCCGAGCAGCATTTTGCCCACCTGACCATACACGGTACTTTACACCTGATGGGCTACGACCACATCGAAGACGATGAAGCCGAAATAATGGAAGCCGAAGAAATCCGCCTGATGCTGGCGGCAGGTTTCCCCAACCCCTACCAAGAGGATGAATATTAAAATGGACGGTACGCAGTCGAAACCTAAGTTTTTCGAACGCCTGATCTCCCGACTTGCCGGCGAGCCCGACTCCGCCGAAGACGTATTGACCCTGTTGCGCCAAGCGCACGAGCAGGAAGTTTTTGACGCCGACACACTGACCCGGCTGGAAAAAGTATTGGACTTTGCCGAGCTGGAAGTGCGCGATGCCATGATTACGCGCAGCCGCATGAACGTATTGAAAGAGAACGACAGCATCGAGCGCATCACGGCCTACGTCATCGAAACCGCCCATTCTCGCTTCCCCGTCATCGGCGAAGACAAAGACGAAGTTTTGGGCATTTTGCACGCCAAAGACCTGCTCAAATATATGTTTAACCCCGAGCAGTTCCACCTGAAATCCGTCTTGCGCCCTGCCGTTTTCGTACCCGAAGGCAAATCTTTGACCGCCCTTTTAAAAGAGTTCCGCGAACAACGCAACCACATGGCGATTGTCATCGACGAATACGGCGGCACATCCGGTCTGGTCACCTTTGAAGACATCATCGAGCAAATCGTCGGCGACATCGAAGACGAATTTGACGAAGACGACAGCGCCGACAATATCCACGCCGTTTCTTCCGAACGCTGGCGCATCCACGCGGCTACCGAAATTGAAGACATCAACACCTTCTTCGGCACGGAATACAGCAGCGAAGAAGCCGACACCATCGGTGGCCTGGTCATTCAAGAGTTGGGACATCTGCCCGTACGCGGCGAAAAAGTCATCATCGGCAGCCTGCAATTTACCGTCGCACGCGCCGACAACCGCCGTCTGCACACCCTGATGGCCACACGAATTAAAGAAAACACGGATAAACCATGATTATTCTGGATCACGTCTCCAAACACTATCAAACACGCGACAACAAAGACTTTGTCGCCGTCGAGCCGACCAGCCTCGAAATCAAACAGGGAGAAATCTTCGGCCTAATGGGCTATTCCGGCGCAGGTAAATCCACCCTGCTGCGCCTGATTAATTTATTGGAACGTCCGGATACAGGTACCGTCAGCGTATGCGGCCAAGAGCTGACCGCGCTCAACGCCACGCAACTGCGCCACGCCCGACAAAATATCGGTATGGTGTTCCAACAGTTCAACCTATTAAGCAACCGTACCGTTGCCGAAAACGTCGCCTTCCCTTTAGAAATTGCCAAATGGCCGTCTAAAAAAATCCAAGCGCGTGTTGAAGAATGTCTGGAAATCGTCGACTTGCAAGACCGTGCCAACCATTACCCATCCCAACTTTCCGGCGGTCAAAAACAACGTGTCGGCATTGCCCGCGCGCTGGCTCCGCAACCTCAAGTCATCCTCGCCGACGAACCCACTTCCGCCCTCGACCCTGCCACTACGCGCAGCGTTTTGAAGTGTTTGGAAGACATCAACCGACGTTTCAACGTAACCATCGTCATCGTTACCCACGAAATGAGCGTTATCCGCCGCCTGTGCGACCGTGCCGCCCTCTTGGACAAAGGCCGTCTGCTGGAAATCGTTGAAGTACACGGCAACCAAATCCATGCCCAATCCAAAATCGGGCAAGAGCTGATTCGAGAGGACTAATATGGCAAATTTGACATTTGAAAGTGCTGTTGACACCATCGTCAGCATGAAAGGCGAAATTATCCAAGCCTTGGGCGAAACCTTTATTATGGTCGGCCTATCGACTACTTTCGCCGTTATCTTCGGTACGATTTTGGGCGTATTGCTGTTTGTGACATCAAGTCATCAGTTGCACTACAACAAACAGCTGAATTTGTTTTTGGATAACATTGTCAACCTGATACGCGCATACCCTTTCGTCACCCTGATGATTGCCATGATTCCTATTACACGCGCCATCATCGGCACGACCATCGGCCCGATTGCCGCCTCATTTGTATTGAGCGTATCCGGCCTGTTCTACTTCGCCCGTCTGGTCGAGCAAAACCTGCGCGAAGTACCCAAAGGCGTGATTGAAGCGGCCTCCGCAATGGGTGCCTCACCCATGAGCATCATCTGCAAAGTACTTTTGAATGAAGCGCGCGCAGGTATGGTTTCCAGCATTACCGTACTGGCTATCGGCCTTCTGTCGTACAGCGCGGCTGCAGGTATGATTGGCGGCGGCGGCTTGGGCGACCTTGCCATCCGTTACGGCTACTACCGCTATCAAATGGAAGTCATCATCTTCATCGTCGCCATCCTGGTTTTACTCGTTATCCTGATTCAAAGTATCGGCAACAGATTGGCACGCAAACTGGACAAACGTTAATTAAACCAGGCCGTTTGAAATGGACTTACTATTTTTCAGACGGCCTATTATCTGTTTAGAACATATTAGGATATATATATTCCAAATAGATTTACAAAAAACATCCTCATATTCCTAAAATAGATTTACAATCCCTCTTTTTTTAACGGCGGCAGCTTGAGGCCGTCTGAAACCGTTTTATCATCCATCAGGAGCAAAATATGAAAACCAACACATTCTTCAAAACCCTTTCAGCCGCTGCGCTCGCCATCGTACTGGCTTCCTGCGGTGGTCAAAAAGACAGCGCGCCTGCTGCTTCTGCAGCTTCTTCTGCCGACAACGGTGCAGAGAAAAAAGAAATCGTCTTCGGTACAACTGCCGGCGACTTCGGCGATATGGTAAAAGACCAAATCCAACCGGCTTTGGAGAAAAAAGGCTATAAAGTCAAACTGATCGAGTTCACCGACTATGTGCGCCCCAACCTTGCTTTGGCTGAAGGCGAATTGGACATCAACATCTTCCAACACAAACCTTATCTGGACGACTTCAAAAAAGAACACAAACTGGACATCGTTGAAGCCTTCCAAGTACCGACCGCACCTTTGGGCTTGTACCCTGGCAAACTGAAATCTTTGGACGAAGTGAAAGACGGCGTCAGCGTTTCTGCACCTAACGACCCATCCAACTTTGCCCGTGCATTGGTTATGTTGAACGAATTGGGCTGGATTAAACTGAAAGCCGACGTTGATCCGCTGACTGCCTCTAAAAACGATATTGCCGAAAATCCAAAAAACATCCAAATCGTAGAACTTGAAGCCGCCCAACTGCCGCGCAGCCGTGCCGACGTTGACTTTGCCATCGTTAACGGCAACTACGCCATGAGCAGCGGCATGAAACTGACCGAAGCCCTGTTCCAAGAGCCAAGCTTTGCCTACGTTAACTGGTCTGCCGTCCGCACTGCCGACAAAGACAGCCAATGGCTGAAAGATGTAACCGAAGCCTACAACTCTGACGAGTTCAAAGCCTACTCACAAAAACGCTTTGCCGGTTATAAATATCCTGCTGCATGGGGTGAGAACGCAGCTGCAGGCGCTCAAGCAGAAGCTGCTTCTACTGCTTCTGCAACCAAATAAGTAACTTTTTGAAAAAAGGCCGTCTGAACATTCAGACGGCCTTTTTCTATTGCTTATCTCTTCTCAAAGCTCAAAACAAGTTTTTTGATTAACGCCAAACACTTACATAATTCCCTTTTTAAAACCAAATCAATATGTTGTAAAAAAGTTCAATAAAATTTCATGTTTTTATTCAATAAAATCAATCGCTAAAGAAATTATTCTACTTTTTTATAATATTCACTAGTAATGTTCCGTTTATCCTGATATTATACCGTTCATCCAAAGACATCCGGTTATCTGCATTACAGACCGTTCATCTGAATTGCTTGAAACCGCTTTGTCGGATTTTCCCATGTATGTTGTGTTTCTCCGTATCGAAGGGGTTTGAGCGGTTGAAACCGTATTGCTTAGATATTAAAGCTTCGTGCTTTGAAATAAGTGAATTTTTGTTTTAAGTGTCGTAATCTCTTGCTAATTACTCCCAGCTGCAAGAGTTTCAGGGTTGCCCCCTTGGGCAGCCCTTCTTTTTTATCCTCCATTATTTCAATAATTTAGTCTTCCCTATCCTATACACATAGCCGAAATAGCAGACAAGGCGCCCTTCTCCTCAACCTCCAATCTTCTTCAATTCATTATTCGGCATCACCAGCCAAACCTGTGCCTTTTTAACTTGAGCCGCAGTACGGATGGCCGCCTCATCCATAATGGAAAATGCGGTAGAAAAAGCATCGGCAACCGCCGCACTCTCCGCCATGACGCTCATGCTTTTATAACGCGGTTGGCTTCCGCCTGTACGCGGATCAAAAAGATGGGTGAATTTGCCAGCTTCGTCCATTACCGTGCCATAGCCGCCCGATGTGGCAAAGGCTTGATTTTTCATGGCAATGGTAGTCAGGATTTGGTCTTCTTGGTCGGGATTGCGAATGCTGACATTCCACTCACGCTGGTTGGCATTATCAAAGCCGTAAATTTCCCCCATATCAATCAATGCCTGGGTAACGCCTTGCTGCTTTAACAATTCGACTACTTTATCAGTGATATAGCCCTGCGCAATGCCGTTGAGCGACAAGCCCATGCCTTTTTGGGCAAAACGGATTTCTTTGGTATCAAAATAGACTTTGTTGAAATCCACTAATTTGAGCGTGTCTTTGATACTGCGTTCGGATGGCGGCGTTTCGGTTTTGGGGTTTCGCCTAAAATGGTCGGCATACAGATTCCACAAAGGTTGAATGCTGGGATCAAATGCACCTTGCGTCAGCTGATGGATATCTCGGCTGATGCTGAGCAGCTGCAAAAAATCGGATGGCGGATTTTTCAGACGGCCTTCTCGATTTAAACGGCTGATCAGGCTGTCATCCCGATACAGGCTGAAGATTTTTTCCAATCGTGAAACTTCTGCCAATACTTTGTTGACCAATATTTCCGCCTGCTTACGCTCAACGCCGAACAAACGCAACTCCGCACCCGAACCCAACGCAATACCTCTCCAAATAACTGGCTGCTCTTCTTGATTCAGGCTGGCCGGATGAGTCGGCTGATTGGTTCTGCGGCTAATGGCAAAGGGAATGCCGACACCAGCGGCAAGTGTGGTGGCGATGGCAAGGAAACGGCGGCGCGTTAAAGGGGTGGACATAAAGTATTCCTTGGATTTTTTATCTTTACATTGAAAGCCGCATTCATTAAATCATCAATCGGCAGCTTCCAACACAAAGGCCGTCTGAAACAGTTTCAGACGGCCTTTATTGGTTGTTTTATTTAAAAATGTATTTGTCGGGCATCTCTGTAAAACCGACTACTCTGCCGCCTTTTTCTTTGGCGAATTTTTCAGCCTGAGCCTTGTCGGCAAACGGAAGCGCGTCTTCCGCACCCATACCGCCGATAAAGCTGCTTTCGATAACGTAATAGGCTTTTTTCGCATCTATCCATTCGGCGTCAGCATTGGGTTTTTCCCAATCTTTGACTTTACCCATATCGGTAACATAGATGACATGAATGCCTTTCGGCTCTTCAGGCAGCTTGGTGTAGCCGAACATCTGCTTGATGGTGGAAAACCAAACTGGTTTTTCAGGTTTGCCGTTCAAGAAGATTTGCGCTTTAGGGCCGTTGTGTTCAGTCAAATTCATGCTGCAGTAATGACCCACTGCGCTGTCGCTGATTTGTTGGGGCGCAGGCGGAGGGCTGTTGTCCTGCTTGCTGCAGGCTGCCAATGCGATGAGTGTGAAGGTTGTCAATAATATTTTTCTCATATTTGTCGCTTTCCGAAAATCCAGGCGGCTAAAATCAAAGGAATGATAACCCATAATACCTGAGCCGTCAGCAAAACAGGCATACTCAGGCTGATTTGTTCGCTCAAACCCGCCATGCCGGCATACATGGCTGTATTTTCGTAACCCGTCAGGTTCAGCAGGCGATAAATGTCTGCGGGGTTGAACAGAAGAACGGTTTCCACTACAGGCGCGGTAATGACTTGTTCGGTATCGGCAACCAAAACACCCAAAAGCGCCATATCGAAAATAACGACAAAAAACAGCCATACGCCGATGGCGATACCGGCGGCGGTACCGCGTTCTTTAACTTTTGCGCTGATCAAATAGCCCATGGACAAAAAGGCTGCGCCAAGAATCACACTGGCAGCAATCAAAAGGGCGAAAGGCTGCCATGCGGCAATATCAAAACCGCCGTTGGCAAGCTGGAGGGTAATGCCCGCCAATCCGTAGCCTGCCGTGGTGGCAAGTGCAAGAATGATGAGATGGCCGATAAATTTGCCGGCAAGGATTTGGTTGCGCGAAATCGGATAGCTCAACAACAGCGCCATCGTGCCGCGTTCAATTTCGCCGATCAGTGCATCATAAGAGAGCAACATCGCAATCAGCGGAATCAAGAAGATAGACAGGCTGGACAGACTGACTACGGTTACCGTCAAGGGATCAACCTTGACCGAACCGGTAGGCGAGCTGCCGAGAAAGCCTAATGACAGTGCCAATGCGGCAAGCAAAAGCGCGGCGGCAAGAACCCAACGGTTGCGCAGGCTGTCTCGGACTTCTTTGCCGGTAATAATCCAAACGGGGTTCATACGTCTTCCCTCTTCAAGAATTGCGCGTACATATCATCAAGTGTAGGCGTGTGGATATCAATGTAGGCAAGACTGCCCAAATCACCCAATTCGCTCAAAAGAGCCATGCGCTCTTCTGCTTTACATTGCGCTTGGTATGACAGGCCGTCTGAAAGTGGATGCCAACGCTCGCTCAACGGGCGCGCTTCTTTCAAGCGGACGTTGACGGTCAGCGGCAGGCCGCTTTGAACATGCAACTCATCCATGCTGCCGTCGGCAACTTTCACACCGTTTTTCATGACGATGATGCGGTCGGCGTGGCCGTCAAGCTCGGCCAGTGCGTGGGTGCTGAGCAATACGGTTGCGCCGCGCCCATTGAGTTCGCGCACAACTTCATAAAACATTTGACGCGAAGCCGGATCAAGGCCGGTAGTCGGCTCATCAAACAATAAAACTTTAGGCTCGCCCAACAAGGCTTGTGCCAAAGCGAGGCGTTGGCGCATACCTTTAGAGTAAGTGCCGACGCGGCGGCGTGCGGCCTGGGAAATGCCGACACGCTCGAGCAATTCGCGGTTTTTACTCAGGGGCTGTTTTTTAAGTTTGGCATAGAAATCCATGGTTTCGATACCGGTCAATGAAGGGTGCAATGCAACCGTTTCAGGCAGGTAACCGATTTGGCTGCGACGCTGCGCCCCTGCTTTACTGCCGGTCGGCTCTCCCAAAAGCATCACTTCGCCCTTGGTCGGCGTAATCAGGCCGAGTATCAGCTTCATAATGGTAGATTTGCCTGCACCGTTGTGTCCTGCCATGCCGACGCTCTCGCCAGCCTTGAGAACCAGATCGACTTGGTTGACGGCCTTTTGGCTGCCAAACTGCTTGGTCACGTTTCTTAATTCAACGTGGTTGGTACTGCTCATGGATATTCCTCTAGTGAATGTTTCAGACGGCCTTTGATATTGGGCCGTCTGAAAGGTTACATATTGGCATTTCCGCCTGTCAGCGCACCGTTTTCGGCATTACCCCATTCGGATTGGTGCGTTTTTGCTTCATGCAGCAATTCGTCCTTCATGGCTTCGTATTTGGTTGTCGTTTTATTGCGGACAGGGTTCATCAAAGGCTTGCTGTCAATTACGCCGCCGGGCAGGATGGCGGGAAATTGCGATTGTGCCCATTTGACAATGCTGATGGCAGGGCTGTTCATCAATAACCGGGCGACGGGTGCGCGCCAGATGATTTGGTCGATAATCCCGTTGGGACGGTAGGCACTGTCGCCGAAGCCGTCGCCGTCAAGGTCAAAGACGCTGTTATCGCTCCAATAGTTGCCGTGACCACCCTCGCCCCAATCAAGGAAACGGGTGCTGACGTATTTGACTTGGCTTTCGTTGTTGATAAACGAATTATTGAACAGGTTTGTGCCTTCAATGGCCGCGGTAAAGTGAATACCGATTTGACAGTTTTCAAAATGGTTGTCGAAAATTTTATTGTAGTTGGCATTGTAGGCAAACACGCATTTGCCTGCCTTGTTGATCACATTATCGTGAATTTCGGAATAATTGACGTAGTTGAGCATAATGCCTTGGTCGCGACTGCCAACGGCAATGTTGCCATACACTTTCAGGCGTTCGGAAAACATCAGCACATAACCCATGTTGTTGCCGACGGAGATATTATTGCTGACTTCGCTGTCATTGGTGTACATATAATGGACGGCAAAGCGTAAGTCGCTAAAACGGTTGCCCTTGTAGGTATTATGAGTACTGGTATTTGAAAAAATACCGTCACGGCCTTTGGAAATATCGTTATCAACCACTTGCGCACCGGGCGCATTCCAGACGGTTACACCGTTGCCGCGTTCGTTGACGCGCAGGGTTGCATCACCGATGATTTTATTTTCCCGCACCATGGATTCTGCCGCACCGTGAATATACACGCCGACAGAATTGTCGATGATGTTGTTATGCTCCACCAGCGCGCGCGTTGCCGTCTCTTCTAAATAGATACCGGCATCCATTACCGGCAAACTCATGCCGGAATGGGAAACAGTCAGATTGCGCAAAGTTACATCAGGCGCATGAACGGCAACCGTCCTCCCGCTCCGGTCGCCGACAATCTTGGCGGAACGGTCAGCAGGGCCTTCGATGGTAATGGGTTTGTCGATATAGAGTTTGGTTTTGTATGTACCGGAGGCAAGTTTGAGCGTATCGCCGGCTTGGGCGCGCGCCAAAGCATCATTGAGATTGTCTTGTGCGGATACGTTGATGACTGCGGCAAAGGCCGTTTGAACCATGCTGCCAAGCAGCAATACGAGTGCGGCACGTTGCCATTTGGAACGATGGATTTGTGTGTGCGTCATAATCATATCTCTGTTTCAGACGGCCTGCTTGCCGCATGATAAACCGATGCGGAAACAGGTATTTTGGTGTTATAGCAAAGCTGTCTGATGATGGCTTTCATTTTGTGGCCATATCGGCCGACAAACAACTTTGCTATAAAGGCCGTCTGAAAGAATGTTTTTCAGACGGCCTGAAGAATTAAATCATCAAACCGAAATTATTTTGGTTTAACAATCATTTGGCCAGACATTTCCATGTGCAATGCGTGGCAGAACCATTGGCAGTAGTACCAGTGTACACCTGGACGGACAGCTTTGAAGGTTACAGAAGATGTAGCTTGCGGGCCAATCTCCATAGCAATGCCATAACCTTCCAAAGTAAAGCCGTGAGTCAAGTCTTCAATGGTCTCAACGTTGGTTACATATACGGTAACTTCGTCGCCTTGGTTCACTTCAAATTGAGGAACGCTGTAAGCAGGCGCAACGGCAGTCATGTACACGCGTACTTTGTTGCCTTCACGTACGACTTTGGCAGCTTTTTCCAGCTCAACACCGTCTTTTTGAGCTTGTTCCAAAGCTTCTTGCCAGAACCATGGGTCTTTGCGGTCCCAAGTTTTGCTTGGGTTCACTTTAGACGCGGCAACCAAGCACAAGTCGTGTGGTTCGGCAAAAGTCGGATTGTCATGCACCAGACGCATTTCGTCGCCGGAGATGTCGATCAATTGGTCACACTCAGGTTTCAAAGGACCGGCATTCAAGAAGCGGTCTTTAGAAAACTTGTTCAAAGATACCAACCATTTACCGTCGGCTTCTTTGGTTTCGCCCATAGTAGTGTGGTTGTGACCCGGTTGATAGTGAACGTCGAGTTTTTGTTTGATCGGATCGATTTTCTCGCCTTTATAGGCTTTAATCGCATCGTCGATGTTCCATTTCACCATTTGGCTGTCGATAAACAATGTAGTATAGGCATTGCCGCGACCGTCAAATGCAGTGTGTAATGGGCCAAGACCCAGTTGAGGCTCGGCTACGACAACATCGCGCTCTTTGATTTTACCTGCAAACAAGTCATCCAGTTTGCTGACATCCAATACGGTAACGGTTGGAGACAGTTTACCGTTGAGCATAATGTATTTGCCGTCAGGGCTTGCATTACAGCCGTGAGGAGAGTTAGGAACTGGGATGTAACGAGTGTATGGAGAGTTGGCTTCCGCACGACCGTCCAACATTTTCACGCCGTTAACTTCTTTAAAGTCGCCTTTTTTGATGCCTTCTTCGATGGCGGCCAGGTTAAATACCACACACCAGTCTTGTTCGTTAGAAGATGCACCTTGTACAGTCAGAGCGCGCTCAGAGTTATAGCAGGTAGAGAAAGAGTATTTACCTTGGTAGTCGGCATCGCCGTTGTCCAAGTTACCGTCTACCAATACTTGCCATGCGATGTCCATGGTTTCGCCATCAACTGCAGTATAAACGGCATTCCAAGTTTTAGGATCATCCCATTTGCCTACGCCGTCAACAGGAACGATATGCTCACCGTTGGCAAATACGTAGCCAGTTTTCGGATAGCGTTGAGGACGCAGACCGTGAACACCTGAAACGTTTGGAATTTCAACGATTTTATCGGTTTTCATCACATCCAAGCGGATACGGCAAACGCGGTTGTTTGCTTTATCGTTGGCATATGCATATCGGCCGTCGTAAGTTTGATCGGTAAAAGACAAGTGCGGGTGGTGCAAGTCGCCGTTAGGGTAGCAGCGCAGACCGCTGTCTTGCAGGAATTTACGGGTTTCCGGCGTAATTTTTTCATTCAAAATACGCAGGCTCTCGTTGGTACGACCCCAACCAGTAGCGCTGTCCATATTGAACACAGGGATACGCATCAACTCACGCATAGAAGGTACGCCGATCAAGCGCATTTCGCCTGATTGACCGCCTGACAAGAAACCGTAGTATTGGTCAAGCTCGCCTGGACCGACTTCGGAAGTTTGTTTACCCGGCTCGGCAGAATGAGCAGCGGCTTTTTCGGCAGGTGCAGCACCGGAAGCAGCAGCTTTATCACCCTCGCCGTTAGAGCAACCGGCCAAGCCCAACAAACCGGCACCGGCAATACCTGCACCGGAAGCAGCGGCAGTACCTAAGAATGAACGACGGCTTAAGCCGTTTTGTTCTAATTTTTCGTCTGACATACGACACTCCTTGGATAAAATCCGGCGGCCGATTTTTCAGACGGCCTGCCGATAAAAAATTTTCTAAGTCGGGCTGCCGATACAGCCCTCTTTTTTATTGATAAATTACTATTTATCGACACTGATTGCCGATTCTTTTTTAACAAACTGGACGACTTGTTCTTGGGCATTTTGCGTCGCTGCAGCATCATGCTGTTCAGCTTTTGCCGCCGCTTGTTTTTGTTTTTTCTTATTCATTGCCACTACTTGGGGACAACGCGTATCGTGATGATACATTACCTGACAATGCAGACATTGGATACATTCGTTCGGATGAATGTCGCCTTCAGGTGCGATTGCCTGTACTGGGCATTCGTGTGTACAAATCTGGCATGGGTTACCGCACATTTTATAACGGCGCAGCCAATCAAACACACGGAAGCGGCCCGGCAATGCAATACCTGCACCCAAAGGACACAGATAACGGCAGAAGAAACGTTCGATGAACAAGCCTGCAATCAGCAAAGCGGCGGCGAACAGAACAAACCACCATTCACGCATGAATTTCAAAATAATTGCAGTTTTGAAAGGCTCAATTTCAGCAAATTTTTCAGCCGTACCCAAATCGTACAGGGAAATTGCCAACAAAGCGAAGAAAATTACATATTTAATCGCACTCAGACGGGTATGCAACAAGTGTGGCACTGTAATTTGTTTCATACCCAATTTTTTAGCGATACGGTTGGTTAACTCTTGCAATGCACCGAAAGGGCACAGCCATCCACAGAATGTACCGCGGTTCCACAACAGCATGGTCGCCGCTGTAAAGAGCCACAGAATGAATACCAGCGGATCCATCAGGAAAAATTCCCAGTGGAACTCAGTCAAAACAGCTGAGAACAACGTCAAAGTATTCACTACCGATAATTGTGCCTGAGCATACCAGCCGATATAAAACAGCGTAAAGGTCAGGAAACAGAGACGGAATCGGTCATACCATTTTTCGTAACGGACAATCCAATCTTGGAACAGGAATACCAACAGAAGAATTGTCAAAGCAATACCGACAACCACGATTTGACCTTGTTTGGCTTTCCAAACCTGTTTCCAAAGTTGGTTGGATACACCTTCCTCAGCTGTTGCATCTTCTGCAATACCTGTACTTTCTTCCGGAGCAGAGGCTGCCGCAGCCACCGGCTCAACCGGTGCACTAATTTCAACCGGCGGTGCTTTAGGATCGTCAACGTAGTAGCCTTTTGGCAATTCATAATCCAAATCGGCAGTTACAAATGCCTTATCATTTACGCTCAATACGCGTTGAATCATCAATTGTAAACGCCATGGCTCAGCACCATCAAATTCCACACCTTCGGGAATAGTGAACCAAGAAACTTCTTTAAATGCAGGCGCACCTTCGGCGGATAAAGCAACTACACGTTCATGTTGCGCATCGGTAAAGCGGAAGCTGGTATCGCCTTGAATCATTTCAATACGATCAAAGATACCGCCGCGGACATAACCCGAACCTTTCCAAGAATAGCGACCCTCGCCGGCCACCATCACGGCTTCTTGGCCAGGTTTCAATCGTTTTTGCAGGTTGTTCCAACCTGCTTCACCTAAAAGGCTTTTACCGATGGAAGGTTGGCTGACCAAGGCAACATACAGATCAATAAATGTATCATTACCATCACCCTGCTCCGCATGATCTGCCACACCTGCCTTACCGCTTTTCTCAAACAGTTTATTGATTTCGTCGATAGAAATATGCAGATGGCCGACGGCTTTTTGTTCCAAAAGCGCATTCCATGACAGGATATCTTGTTTGTCTTGATTGGCAACACGACGTGGACGAGTCTGAACGGCAGGTTCGGCAGACTGTTCGCCGGAAGCAGCTGCCGTACCGGCTTGAACTGCTTTATCTGTACCCAAATGATATTGATGGATTACTGCTTTAACAGAGCGCTGAATACTGTCATTGATGACCATCAGGGTTACAGTCGCACCACTAATAATATCCCCCGGTGCAACACCTGGTTGAGGCGGGTTTTTAATAAAATTTAAGCCGATATATTTGTCAATGAATTTATCGACACGGGATTGTGGGATACCGATCAGCATAATCGGCTCATGGTGTTCAACCAATTTTGCGCCGGCAATAGTGCCATCATTGGCCAAGGCAACCATCGTATCGATCGGTTTGCTCGAATAACCGCGCGTATTGACCACGTCAGTCGTGATATAAACCAAGCCAAGCTGCTCTTCGCCCTTGTATACGCGAGCAACCAAAGGCTTACCTTCAGGCTTACCGTAGCGGTCAGCACCTGGGAAAATTTCAGACGGCTGAACTTTTGCCAAGAAATCAGGCAAGCGTTCCGCGTAAGCAGGCAAGCTTACCATCATCACGAAAAATACAGCAAACAGCATAAGGATTCGTTTCCAAATGCCACTTAAACACTTTACTTCAAGGCAGGACATGGCTATTCCCGATATATCGATACTCTAAACACTGATATTATATGAATCATCCATCGGCAATAATTTGATTAAAATCAAGTTTACAAATCTTAAAACCAAATTCTACATGCTAATAATACTTTAGAACTATATTAAACAATCCCATCTTTAGCAGACATGAAACACAGTAAAATCAACCCGATTCAACAAATCTTATTATATTGTTAATTTATTTATAATAATACTCAAAACAATTCCCAAAATTCTATTTAGCATATATTAAAGCAGAATACAAAGATTCGATTTTAATTTCAATAGGCCGTCTGAAAATAATCTAAAAACTTTAACCTTCCATTCTTTCAAAACAAAATATATTTTCCACACAAACAAAAAGAGCCTGTATAAAACAGGCTCTTTTTTCAGACTAATCTTAAGTCAGATTAGAATTTGTGACGCAGGCCAACAGTACCAGCAGTTTTCTCGTATTTGTAGTCGCCTTTGCCTTCTTTCAACCAACCGGCAGACAACAGGGCAGAAGTACGTTTAGAGAAGTCGTAGTCAGCACCAACGATAACTTGGTTGTAAGCGCTGTTCTTTTGTTTCATGCCTTCTTCTTTAGCTTTGAAACCGTGAGCGTAAGAAACACGAGGAGTTACGTTACCGAAGCGGTAAGCAGCAGTTGCACCAACTTCAACACGTTCGTTTTTCTTAGCACCAGCTACGTCAGCTTTGAAACCTTCGTATTGACCTACAACAGCAACCATCAGGTTGTTAGCATCGTAACCAGCAGTCAGACGGTGTGCTTGGTGATCTTTGTAAGTACCAGCAGCCAAAGTTTTATTGTGGTTGAATACTTCCAAGTAATCATCAGTCAAGTCAGCACGTTTAGCATAAGAACCAGCATAGCGACCGAAGAAGCCAGAGTTTTCGTAGTTCAGACCCAAGTCGTAAGATTCACGACTTTTTACGGCATGTACACCTTTGTCGGCAGGGTTAGCATTGTCACGTGGTTGGTATTGTACGCTTGCGCTGAAACCACCAAATACAGGGGTATCGTAACGTACAGATACTTTACGAGAATCTACACGTTTGATTTTACCCAATTGCAGAGCATCTTCGTTAGCTGCACTAGATTCCCAAGGGTCAAAGCTGTCACTGCTGTCGTTCAGAGCAGTATTCAAGTTACCGGCACGAACTTTACCGAAACCGCCTTCCAAACCCAAGAAAGATTCACGGTTAGCGAAACCAGAGTCACCACCGGCGATAGAAGTTCTTTGTTCAACTTGCCAGATAGCATTCAGGTTGCTACCCAAGTGTTCGTGGCCTTTGAAACCGATGCGAGAGCCGTAGTCAGCAATCTCAGTAGCAGTTTTAGAAGTAGTCTTACCTTCTTTTACTTTAGAAATTTCAACGCCGGCTTTGATTTGACCGTACAGAGTCACATCAGCCATAGCTGCAACAGGCAGAGCTGCCAAAGTCAGAGCAATCAGAGATTTTTTCATTGCTGTATTCCTTTTCTATTGTGAAGAAATAACTTAAGCAGACCAGACAATCCGCTTAGGCTTACATTATCGCTGGAATCAGCGATTCCATGACTGTTACTATAATTGCTCCTCTCTAAAAAAACAAACTTTATTCAATCCATCCCCACTACCCCTGAAACCCAGCAAAGGGAAACACAGCCCCAAAAAGGAAATTTATTATTTAAAATCAATGATAAATTTCTTTTAAAACCAATTGTGCATTTTTACAACACTTTATTAATTTACACATCAATCACGCTATTTTGTTGCTTTTATACCAACAATCCGTCAATTAGGCCGTCTGAAAAACATTACCCGAAACATCCATCCACTCAGGCAGAGGCAGTTTTACCACCCCAAACTCATCGGGATAATCAACGCCTGTTAAATACAGGCCGTCAGACATAAAAGTCGGAGGTGTTTTCAATCTGCTTCTTGCATGAAAGATTAACTGAAATTCATCCACACTGATCCTGCCACTTCCTACATATACCAATGCGCCCATGATATTGCGTACCATATGATGCAAGAATGCATTTCCATGCAAATCAAGGCACAGATAACGAGAAGTTCCACTAATCTTTGTACTATATAGTGTCTTTATAGGGGATTTCGCCTGACATTCGGCCGCTCGAAAGCTGGAAAAGTCATGCTCACCCTCCAATAAGGCAGCAGCCTGCCTCATTAGATTTAAATCTAATTTCAAATGCGTCCACCCCACCCTGCCGACCAACAACGGAGAACGAACCGGAGATGATTCCAGCAAATAACGGTAATGCCGACCATAAGCATCAAATCGGGCATGAAAATGAGGTGCAACTTTTTGCGCAACCAACACAGCAACACCATCAGGCAAATGAGCATTGACACCTCGCACCCATGCTTGCTCTGGACGGCTTACTGATGTATCAAAATGCACTACCTGGGCAGTTGCATGCACACCCGTATCCGTCCTTCCCGCAACAATAGTATTAATTTGCTCCCCTGCTATTGAAGACAATGCCTGCTCCAAGGCCGTCTGAACAGTCGGCAAATCCCCAGCCTGTTTTTGCCAACCATAAAAACGGCTACCGTCATAAGAGAGGGTCAAAGCCCAGCGCTGCACCAGATGCCCTGTTGTATTTACTTGTTCAGTCATTTCTTATACTTCTTGTAAATTGATATTGTTGCCTACGCTCAAGCAACAAATATTAAAAAGGCGTGATCAACACACGCCTCCATTTTGTATTTCAGACGGCCTTCATTTTCAACCATCATATAGAGCTGAAATCTTACTCAACTGACAATAGACTCAGCCAAAATCTTGCTTTTTTAATTTACCATAAAAAAGATGCCGTCTGAAACGGCATCTTCATTTGACTGGCACTTATGCGCCAAGTTCTTTCATCAGTTTTTGGGCTTTATGCAGAATATCGCCTTCAGCCTCTTCAATCAGCCCTTGCAATGTTTCTCGAGCTGCTTCAGGATCACCGATTTCAATATACATCTTAGCCAAATCATATTTAGCTTCAAACGGGGCAGTTATTCCGACTGATTCTGAAACAAAGCCTCTTTCACTATTGCTTTTATCGGCGGCTACTGAAACATCTTCAGCTCCCCATTCCAATGCACCTTCTTCAATCACAAACTCGGAAGCAGCTTCTTCTTTCTCTACTTCTTCTTTGGTTTCTTGAATTTGCACATCCTGATCTTGTTTCACATCAAATGGCAGTGCATGGTCGTCTGAATTTTCAGGCGTTTCTACTGTAAACTCTAGCGGCTCTTCATTTCGTTCCGGCATAACAACAGATACTGGCTGATACGGATTTTCTGGTTCAGGCTCGTACACGCTTTCCGTTGATTCGATATTGTCCCAATCAGCATGGCGACGTTGCTCTGTCTCAACATCATGCGTTACTGCACCTGAAAGAATACCTGCCTGACTATTGTCAATCTTACCCAAATCAAGTTTGACATCATCAATAATATTGGAGGATTCTTCTACCTCATTGATAACCACATCATCTTCAAAATCATCTTCGATAAACAGACCGTCTTGAGTTTTTTCAGACGGCGTTACTTTAGTTGCAGCAACCGCAGCAGCTGAAGCGGCAACATTTTTCCGTACAGCCTTCTCTTCATCCTTACGGCTTACAGGTGCCGCTTCCGGCTCGTCTTTACGTTTACCGGCAGCTTTCAACAACAACCAAGCAGCAATAAGAGCTGCACCGCCTGCCAATAACCATTTCCATAAATTGCCGTCTGATTCGCTTTCTGTTTGCTCCGCGACAGAATCAGTGGTTGCAACAGGCTCAGAAGCCACTACATTCTCTTGAACATCAGAAGCCATAACGTCTTGAACATCGGACGCAGGAACAGTCGATGCGGCGTTTTCATTAACCGCTGCAGATGCTGCTTGTTCTGTTTGTTCAGCTGAAGCTTGTTTTACTTCTTCCTGTTGCTGTGTATTTACGCCAGCATCTTTAACCTGGGCTTCAGTTTGAGCCTCAGGCTGAGCAACAGGTTTTTCTGTTTTGGCTTCTGTTGCATTGGCAGTTTCATTGCCTTTCTCTGCTGCTGTATTGGTTTTAACAGGAGCAGAAGCAGCCAAGCGTTGCAATTCGCTACGGTTTGGAATATTCAACACTTTACCTGCCAACATACGGTTGGCATTGTTATCAATAAACACATCCGGGTTGGCATTTACCAAAGCCTGAATGGTTTGATCCAGGGTCATACCTTGCGGACGGATGCTGGACGCAATGGCAATCAGGGTTTCACCCGTACGCACCAAATGCTGTCTGCCTGAACGTGAGGCCGTGTCGTTTTTAGCAGAGGCCGTCTGAACTTGTTTTTTCTCAACCTTACGCTGCACATCCTTACGCGCTTGAGCTATCTGATTACCTGCTGCTTTATTGTTTTTAGTTGCAGGCTGTTGGGCATTGCGTGTCGGTTCGGAGGATTGAGATTCAGTAGCCGGACGGATACGAACAGATGCAGCATCTTTAGAATCATATCCAGCCGGATCGATAATAGCGGTGTATTCACGCGATTGCGCGCCGACACCTACTTGGAAAACCAAAACAGGATCTTTGATGGCTTTAGAAGAGCGGATGGTAACGACTGCCTTATCGCCTGATTTGCGTACCGCCGCGCGCAAATTGCCATTTGAAATAGTGGCCTTACCGCCATTAAGCAGAGCCTGAGCTTCTTCGCCAGTCACAGTGATACTGCCTGTAAAAGGCTCACCCAAATGAGATTGAACGTTCAAGCCACCCAAACCTGCAGAGGCACTGATCGATGTCATTAAAGCGATAGAAGCTGTAATTAATTTAATATTGTGATGTTTTTTCAAAACTGATCCCCTGTTCGGAAATTATGGTACTAACCAATGTGCGCGCATTTAACCATATATTTACTAGATATTACGTCATGATATATTTTTAACCCATTTCTGCCAAGCAATACAGGACATTCAGCCTGAAATTCCTTGGTAAATCTATTACTTTTGCATGCTTGTGTTTCTTTTTTACAAATTTCTCCGACCCAAAACAAATATTTTATATAAATATATGCGGCATTAAAGTCATGAGGGAAGGTGCAAAAAAACACATCTGCCTGTATGATTAGCATTTACTCAATTAGTTTCATCATTAACATATGAAAGTTTTGAGCGACTTATTCGCCGTATTCTTATTTTTCATTACATACATCATCACCAAAGACATGATTGCCGCAACGGCTGTTGCGGTTGTAGTCGGCATTGTCCAAGCTGCGCTGACCTTTTGGAAACACCGCAAGCTGGACACCATGCAATGGATCAGCCTGATTTTGATTGTCTTTTTTGGCGGTGCAACGATTTTGCTAAAAGACAACCGCTTCATCATGTGGAAACCGACCGTTCTGTTTTGGATCGGCGCAATCGTCATGCTGTTTAGTCATCTTGCCGGTAAAAACGGGCTAAAAGCCGTGATGGGTAAAGAAATGCAGCTTCCTGATTTTGTATGGACGCGCCTGACTTATGCATGGATTGGCTTCCTGATTTTTATGGGAGCTGCCAATCTCTTTGTCTTTACGTATTTTCCAGACCAATGGGTCAATTACAAACTGTTCGGCACATTGGGTTTCACAATCATTTTTTCCATCGCACAGGGTATGTATCTGATGCGTTTCCAGCCTAAGGAGAATCAATAATGGAATATTTCATGCTTTTGGCCACTGATGCCGAAGATGTCCACGAAGCACGCATGGCAGCACGCCCTGCTCATTTAGCACGCTTAGAAGAATTGAAAGCGCAAGGCCGTCTGCTGACTGCAGGCCCCAATCCTTTACCAGATAATCCGGAACGCGTTTCTGGCAGCCTGATTGTGGCTCAATTTGAGTCTTTAGACGCCGCACAAGAATGGGCCGAACAAGACCCTTACGTCGATGCCGGCGTATACGCCGAAGTCTTGATCAAACCCTTTAAAGCCGTGTTCAAATGAGCAATATGCGTCAAATGATTGAAGAACGCCTGCAGGCACTTGAGCCTGAGTTCTTCAATTTTGAAGATGAGAGCCATCTGCACGCCGGCCATGCCGGCAATAAAGGCGGCGGGCATTATGCGATATTGGTGGTCAGCAACGCATTTGAAAACATTGGCCGCCTCCAGCGGCAACGTATGATTAAGCAGCTTTTGCAGGACTTGTTTTCAGACGGCCTGATTCATGCGCTCAGCATCAAAGCGGCCACGCCGGACGAATACTTCCATTAAGATTACTGCCCAAACTTTGATTTCCAATCATTATTTATAAAGAGAAATACGATGAAAAAAACCTACTTTGCTTCAGCCTTGATACTTGCCCTGACTTCCGGCACCCTGTTTGCCCAAACTTTGGTTACTGTCAACGGCCAAGCCATCGACAGCAGCGTTATCGATGACCAAGTTGCTTCCGTACGCGCCAGCAACCCGAACGTTCAAGACACTCCTGAATTGCGTCAAATGCTGACTGAACGCCAAGTTATCAGCACTGTTGTTACCCAAGAAGCCAAAAAATTAAAACTGGATCAAAGCGCAGAATTCAAAACAGCATTGGAACAAGCGCGTGCTGATGCCGCCAAGCAAGGCGCAGATAAAAAAGCCACATTCAAAACCGAATGGGCAGTTTTCGAAAATGATTTGTTAGGCCAAGCTTTCGCGGCGCATATCGTCCGTCAATATCCTGTTCAAGAAAAAGATGTCAAAGCCGCTTACAACGACTTCAGCAACTTCTATAAAGGTACTCAGGAAGTCCAACTGGGTGAAATCTTAACCGACAGCAGCAGCAATGCCCAAAAAGCCATTGCCGATTTGGACGCGAAAAAAAGCTTTGTTTCAGTATTGAACCAATACTCAATTGACGAAGCGGCCAAAAAAGCCGGCGGCATCCCTAAAGCTTATGTCCCGCTTAAAGATTTGCAAGAATCAGCGCCTCCGCTTTACGCAGCTATCAAAGACCTGAAAAAAGGTGCGTACACTAAAACTCCACTGCAAAACGGTAATTTGTACGCCGTTTTCTACGTCAATGACCGTCGTAACGTTACTGTACCTTCTTACGAAGCCTCTAAAAACGAGATTGGCAACGACTTACAGGCAGCCCGTGTTGATGCGGCCATTCAATCATTGCTGAAAAAAGCCAGCATCAAAGTCAACAAATAATATAACGTGCCCGCCGTGATAACGGCGGGCAATAAGGAACTCACATGAACATCAAGCCCAAAACTGCCGTTTTGGCTATCCTCGCCTTGTCAACCGTGAGCTTAGCAACCGCCAAAGCACCTGATATCGATCCCGCCCGTATCGACAGCATGGTCGCCGAAGTATTGAGACAGGCCGATCAACATCCCAACCAGACTGCCAAACCCGATGGTCAGGCAATCCGCAAAGATGTGGTTACACGTTTGCAGACTTTGGAAATTTTGAAAAATGAAGCCATCAAAGCCGGTTTGGACAAAGATGCAGAAGTGCAGAATCAGTTTAAAAACGTTGAAGCTGAGTTCTATGCCAACCAATACGCTGCTTATCTAGAACGTCAAACCGCAGTTGACGATGCCGAGTTGCGCCGCTTCTACGACCAGCAAACACGCATTATCAAGCTGCAACAAGTCAGCTTTGCTTCAGCCGACGAAGTACGAGCCGCGCAAGAACTGTTGCTCAAAGGCTTGTCATTTGAAGAACTGATGAAACGCTATCCTAACCCCGAACAAGAGTTCGATGGCTTCATCTCTCCACAGCAGCTTCCTCCTCAACTGGCTACCGCTTTTGCCAACATGAACCGAGGCGATGTAACACATGAGCCGATTCAGATGGAAAACCGTTTTTATCTGTTTAAACTCAGCGCAGTAGAGCGTAATCCTAATGCCGAACCTTTTGAACTGGTGCGCAATCAGATTGCCCAAGCTGTCAAACGAGAAAAAGTCGAGAATCAGATCGAACGCATCTTAAAAGAAAACGGCATTAATCCGTAAATTGATTCAATGGTTTCAGGCCATCTGAAACCATACTCCAACCCAAAGGGCGTGTCTTTTACGCCCTTTTTTACAAACTTCTTTTATTCAAAAACATCATGCGCGCTGTTATCCAAAAAGTTACCCAAGCCAAAGTTGACGTTTTGTCCGAAAACTCCTGCGAAACCTGCGGCAAAATCGACAACGGATTTATGATATTGCTCGGCGTTACCCATACCGATACAGAAACAGACGCCAAATACATTGCAGACAAAACCGCCAATCTGCGTATCTTTGAAGACGAAAACGGCAAATTAAATTTATCGCTCAAAGATGTCGGCGGCTCGATATTATTGGTTTCCCAATTTACTCTTTACGCCGATGCGCGCAGCGGCCGCCGTCCGTCCTTCTCCAATGCTGCCCCTGCCGAACAAGCGGATAAACTTTATAAATACACTGCACAACTTCTACGCGAACATGGATTAACTGTCGAAACCGGCAGATTCCAAACCCATATGCAGGTTTCCCTTTGCAATGATGGGCCGGTTACCTTATTGCTTGACTCGCAAAAAACATTCTAAATCCCATCGAAAAAGGCCGTCTGAAATATTTCAGACGGCCTTTCCATTTCTGATCATTACTAAATCAAGCCTTGCGCTTTCACCCAGTTCACAATATCTGCCTCAACGGCTTCAGGCGAACCCGGATTGTCAATTTTAACGCCGTACTCATCCGCACCCAGCTCTTCCAAAATCTCCAGCTGCGAATCCAGCATTCCGGCTTTCATATAATGCCCCTGACGCGACAGCATACGTTCAAGATTGATTGCTTGAGGCGGAGTCAGATGAATAAAAGCCACCTTCCCTTCCGCACCACGCAGAATATCGCGATAGTGATGCTTGAGTGCGGAACAAGTAACGATGGAATATTTTTCCCCGTTTTTTTCCTGCTCCGTCATCCAGTCACGTAAATTGCCCAGCCAGACGCATGAGGGACTGTTACGCATGAAACCCAATGAGATAAATATATAGGAATGATGAGATAAATGGGAAGAAGTGGGATGATGGGGGATGAGGCGGGATGGAAAAAGTGAAAAAGAGTTGCAAATAGTGAAACAAAAAACGGACGGTTTTTTATCGTCCGTTTTTTGTTGTCAGAGTCCTTTTTTGAGGGCGGCGATGGCGATGTCTAGGATTCGGCGTTCGGCGTCCGGTTGGAGTTCGCCGTTGCCGTTGATGGGGAGGTAGGGGCGCGCCGGCTTTGTCTCCATCGCTGTCCGCTCCATCTTTGTCATTTTTAGTAAGCTCGACGCTGTAAGTCGTGTTGATAGCGTTTCATTAAATCTTCAAAATCACGCATCGTCATTTTTGCAGCTTCATTAGGATTAAAATTCTGACTGTTCACATTGTATGTCGGGTTGAAATAGATAGTAACAGCATTTGAACCTATACTTTGCCCTTGTATGCCCGCTTCTTTATCTTGCCTAGCTTGTGATAATTGAGAATATCGAAGTGCAGTTTCTGACAAATCGGCATTTTCAATTCTATTTTGCAGTTTGTTTGATAAACGGCTCATTTGGCTTAAAGGTTGAGTTTGCCCTCGTTTTAATCCGATATTCAGGCCGTCCATTAAAAAGCCGCCATACTGCATAAATACACGACTTGGGGAATGTATTCTGTTGGGAATGGTAAATCCTGACTGAAGCCTTGCCGCAAAATTCTTCATTACCGCAATGGCTTCTGCTGCTTTAGCTTTAATTCCATTAATCAGACCGGTAATCAACATTTGCCCAAAACCGGTAAATGTTGCGGGCAAGGTCACGCCAAACCAATTCAGTACGGCGGCAAAGGTTTGATAAAATAATCCAATAGGTGACCAATTCAGAATTTGGGCAGATATGTTCACTATGCCACTGCTGAAAAAAGCCTGAATATTTGTCCATGCAGCACTAAAAAACATACTTACCGAATTGGCAACATTTCCTACCAAGTTCCCTAAATCCTGCCACAATAATTTAGCACCGCCGACAACACTATCCCAATTGGTATAAAGCAAATATGCAGCTGTTGCCATTGCGGTAAATGCCAATCCGATCGGTGTCATCAATAATGTCCGCCCCAACATCAAAAAGGCATTACTCAACATAGGCAAAAATCTTACCAGTTTCAAAACGACTGTTTGCGCAAAAATTCCAAAAACTTTAAACATGCCGCCAAAACCGGCAAGCAAACCTTGTCCAAATGCTTTAAACAACGGCAATCCGCGCATTAAAACAGTACCTAATCCTTTAAAGACCCCAAGGAAACGGGAACCGACGGAAAGCACACCGCGCCATGTTGCAGAGAGCAAAGAACTTGCTTTTGCTGCTGTTTTGGCAGACATTCCGAACATTCTTAAAAACATCTGCATTTTTCCGACTTTACCCAATCGCATTAGTTGAACAAGACGGAATGAAGCACTTAATTTGGCAAAGGCAATACCTACTGAACGAACGGGCATCATCAGCATACTAAACCCGTAGGCAAGGCCTAAAACAGCCAATTTCCCTGCAAACAAACCTGCAAATAATCCCGCGCCTGTTTTAATCAGTTCTTTGTTTTGCTGAAGCCATGGCTGGAAAGTATTTTCCAAAAAATCCTGTGCGGTTTTGGCAAATTTTTGAATATCAGGTGCAAAAGCACTGCCGAAAATAGCCGCCGTATGTTCGGCCACACCGCCCAAACTTTCCAAAGCAGCCCCTAAAGTTGCGGTTTTCGTGGCAATCCGTGAATCTAAATCGGCCTGTTCACGCATCAGCTTCAGATTCGCTTCCAAACCGGCACGACCTTTTTCAGCAATAGTTAAGGCCGTCCGTTTTGCTTGCGCTCCGAACAATTCGTCAGCCACAATTGAAGCGGCTTCGTCTCCCTGTTCCTGTTTGATTTTTTTTAGCTTTTCCAACTCTGAAATCATGCCTTCCAAGCCTTTGAATTTTCCTGACTTATCGAAAAATTCAAAATCAACATTGGATTTTTCCAAAATATCTTTGGCAATTTTTTTCATACCGCTTTTGGCCATAGCAAGCTGTTTCGGTCCTGCTGCCATTTGGTCAAGCATCATGGAAAAATTTGTACCGAACTGGCTGCCTTCCAATCCGACTTGTGCGCCCATACCTTCGATGGCCATCATCTTTTCATAATTGCCCAATCCTTTGAGATTCAGCATATTCATCGTTGGCGCGTTGTATTTCATCGATTCGAACATGTCTTCTTTATTCATGCCGAAACCGAAATAAGCCCGCTGCGTTATATCTGCGGCTTTGGCAAATTCACTTTCGTTCAACCCCCGCGCTTCAATCAATTTAGCAAAGAACGCGCCGCCTTCCTCTTGATTCATCTGCATCACGGTATTCAGCTTTGCAGATGTATGCAAACCTCCGTTTGTCAGCAAAGAATCTGATAAACCTTGGGATTTCAAAGCCTTTCCAAGGCGGAAGAAATCTGCGGTTGTTCCCGGCAATTCTTTTCCCAGTTTCACGACCTCCCTGCGAACCGTTTCAAATGCACCAAAACTGCCGTTTGATTTCTGCATGGCCATTTTTAAATCGGTTTCGGCAGATTCTTCTTTCAGAAAGATTTTGACCGACGAAATAATGGGTGCAGCGGCAACCGCCCCATGACCGGCAGTATCCATCATCTCGCTTCGCAAGCCGCTTCGGTATGCCTTGGCTTTTTCCTGCTTTCCAAGCGCAATATTCAGCTTTCTTTGAGCTGCCTGCGCTTTTTCAATGGACTTGCCCAATAAATCGTATTGGGCGCGCATCGCCCCTAAGCTGCTTTTTCCGGTTGCCAAACCTTTGGCAATAGACTTGCCCAAAGATTCCTGCTTGCGTGTTACGTTTTGGATTTCGCTTCCCAATTCCTTAACGGTATTCTTCGCACGTCCGAAAATTGAAGAAAAACCTGCACGGATACCCGCACCGATAACAACACTGACTGCTAATTCACTTGACATTTCAGCTTCCTGTTTGGAAAATTAATTGATGGAAAGGACGGCAAAATCATGACAACACAACATCAGTTTGAAGACGGCCATACCGAAACAGACAATCTGCCTTTGGATTTTTCCGACTATGTCGAAATCACAGGCAAGGTAATCTTTTGCCTTTTCAATGCCGGACTGTTTATCTGGATATTTTCAGGCCTGTTTGATGCGGCCAGCCCTGTTTTCTCCGCTGTTTTTGCCGTCTTTATCGGCCTGTTTGCCTTAATCTGCGCATCTCCGGCAACCGCTTTGGCTGCCTACCTGTTCTCCATAGTATTTTCGGGCGCATTGGCTATCGCCAACCGCCCGAAAACATCATGATTTCACATATCCTGCTTTGATTTGGCGCGTTGCCTGTTCCAGCCAGCCGTTAAATTCCGCTAAAGTCATGCGGTACATCACTTCAGGCGGCCAACCGTACCACCACGCCAAATCAGAAACCGCTTTATTCAGTTCCGCCGGTTCCACCTGCGGAATTGCGAAAAAAGAGCTGCAATTTCTGATAATCGGCCAAATCCAGCAAATCCAAGTCTTCCGGCACCAAGCCCGTAATACGAGTCATCATGGCCAGTTCCTGTTCCGCATCGGTTTTCAAACCGGCAACCGCGCGCAAATCGCCCACGGTCAAACGGCGGACGGGCAACGATTCCAACAGTTTTTCACCGTTTGCCGTGTGAATACGGATAGGGTAGTCCAATTTTACCGATTGGATGTTTGCCGCTTCGTTTTTTACCTGCATTTGATTCATGTCTGTTCCTTTAATGGGTATTAATACAACGGGACAAATATAAGTCAGCCATATTCTGGCAAACATTAATACTCTTTAAAAAAGCAAACAGGCCGTCTGAATGCAAACAGGCCTGAAACAGCGGATTTAGGCAGTTTTCCCAAAATACACGGCAAACATGTCAAATGTGACGCTGGTGTCACATTTGAAAGACGGTAACAGCCCCGATTTCAGACGGCCTTTTGCAAAAGTTCCGACGTCGGAACTTTTGTTTTGGATATTTCGGCAGCAAATGCGACGACGTCGTCGCATTTGAAAACGGCCGACGTCGACCGTTTTGAAGCGGTTTTTTCCAAATGTCCTGACGTCAGGACATTTGGATATATAAAAATCAAATACTTATTGAATTTGGCTTCAAAAGCGACGCCGGCGTCGCTTTTCAATCTTTCCCGCCAGCGGGAAAGATTGACTTCCAAGACGATATATCAAAAGTAACGACGTCGTTACTTTTCCAAAATTCCTGACGTCAGGAATTTTGGAAATTTCGCCGACATCTACGAACCGGATATTTTTATGTATTTTTTGAAGATGAACGGTATCGTCCATTTTGCCGGGCAAGAATTGCCAAAGTCGGCAATTCTTAAAAATCCTGCCTGAACGATATGCGAATGCGCAGATATTTCAAAAGTTGAGACATCGCAACTTTGGCGGATTACCGCCCAATCTTTCCCGACGTCGGGAAAGATTGATATACCAAAAGTAATGCGAAAATTAGTAACAACATGGTTGCAAGAGCAAAACCGTTTCCTAAAATGCACGCCGGCGTGCATTTTGGCATCTTGGTATATTTGAAATGTGCCGCCGGCGGCACATTTGGACAAATACCCGCCGGATGGTAATTTCCGACAATAATCACAGCCTACAAATGGACATGACGTCCATTTTTAAAATAGATTGCCCAAAGTTTCCGACGTCGGAAAATTTTCACGGCTAAAAACTTGAATGCGGTTTCGCTTCAGACGCGTGAAACAGCCGTTTGAGATAAGCAAAAGTTGCACCGGCGCAACTTTTGCGCTTTCCTTTTCGATTTGCAATCCGAAACCGACGGCAAAATCGTTTTTAAGTCGGTCAGGAACGCGCCTGACCGATGGGAAATGTACAAAACGCAACTTAGGCCGTCTGAATGCAAACAGGCCTGAAAACGGCGGATTTAAGCAGTTCCAAAAATACAAGGCAAACAGGTCAAATGTGCCGACATCGGGTAATTTGTTTTGATTGGCGTATCAAAACGGACGCCAGCGTCCGTTTTGCATACTTACAGCCAAATCAGGAAACGTAACACCAGCGTTATACATTTGAACTTTTGCTGACGTCAGAAAAAGTTGCAGGTAAAACGAAATGCGACGGCATCGTCGCATTTGAATCTTTGCCGACGTCGGCAAATATTTGCCTCCCAAACATTCCCCAAAACGTTCTCCAGCGAGCGTTTTCAAATTTGCTGCAAAATACCGCTTGACTTTTCAGCGCAAGCGCATAATAATGAACCCGCTGCTTTCAATAGAGCAGCCAGCCGTAGGAAGCTGATACAGAATAGGCAAACACCGCCTGATTGGTTTGGCTTCAGCCCAAACAAGATGCGGATTTTTTACGTTTGCATTTCCCCTAGTGTGCCTTTTTCTTATGGTAGGCAGGGGCAAGGCGGGCATCTGCCCACCGGTTCTATTCTGCCGGTTTCCTACTCCTTGCCCTTTGTCTGCCGCCCCACCGCGTAGGAACGGAAAGGCGGTATCAACCGATAAGAATAGAAAGGCCATATCATGAAAACCTCTCAAACCGATACCCTGAAAAACTTCCAAGATTCCGATGCGCCGCAATGCCTGTATGACGGCCAAAATAATATTTACAAGCTGAATGAAGCGGCATACCAGCAGATAGCGCATATTGCCGATATGTTGGCGGCTATGTCCTGCTATTCACACGGCGGCGACAAGCGGGAAGAACAGTTATTCAACACGCTGCATTTTGCCGCCGAAACACTGGAACAAAGCCTGTCTTGGAATTGCGAATAATCCGGATTGTATAAACAGCCCATACCTGAAAACGGTATGGGCTGTTTTTTTAATGCGCTTTAAAACGCAATCGCCTGAATATCGCTTTAATATGCGTTAAGTAGCGATAGGAAAGGGAAATTTTGATGAACAACTACTTAGAAGCAGCACAAAATGCCCGACGTGAAGCGGAAATTCGGGCTAAAACAGCACAGGCGGAATTAGCGGCTTTCCATGACAAACAGGCAAGGGAAAAATGGGGCAAACTGCATGCGGATAATGCGGAATTTGTTGAGAACCTGATACGGGAAGGCCGCCTGATGCCGCGTGACCGTGCTTTGTTTGTTCACGCTTTGGATTTTGCGGAAATGCCTGAAACATGCGTTGAATTCAGCGAATACGACAATGGGCAATCATTAAATTCGGCATTGCGCGAACGCTTGGATTTTTATTTGAAATAAAAGAGAAAAAGCGCATTGCGCTGATTCTCTAGGAATTCCGGCAATACGCTTTTTGTACCCCCAATCGAACAACTGACTATCCGATGATTTCAGAAGATAGGGATAGATTAAAAGAATAAGCCTTTGGCGGATTTTAATTTGTATTAATAAATTAGTGGCAAGGCATTCTGACAAAAATGCAGCGGCCATCTACCCGATTCATGGCTTGAATATTACAGGCGGCGGGGAAACTTTAATTCTCAAAACAGGAATTTGAAAATGGGCAGTAAATCAAGAACAAATATCAAAGGTGATGAAGTTTTAACCTACATTGCCGATAAAGTAACCGAAGTTTTAAATCAGCGCGCCGTTCCTAAATCGGTTGTTGCTGCGGCAGCTTTGGCCGTTTCGGACGGCATATCTGAAACCTTTGGCGGACAACTGATTTACTTTAGAAGCGGGCATTCAAATTCGTCCGAAGAACGCCGTCTTTCAATCATTTCCGATTTTGAAACAGGTAATTATTCGCGTGGTGAATTAGCCTCTAAATACGGTATTTCATTGCAACAAGTCTACCGAATTTTAAAAGTAGGTTGAAATGAATTTATCTCTGAAACGCTTTCAGATTTTCCGTGTGGGAACGCACTGGGATTCTAAAGGACGGCGTCGCCAGTTTTCCGCGCAAATGCTGAAAGATATTGCCGACGAACACAACAGCCGCACCAATGGCCGCGCCGCTTTGTTTATCGGGCATGGCGAATACCGCGAAATTGGGAAATTCCCCAAAGGGTTAAAGACGCTTGGACTAGTTCATGAATTGGAATTTGACGGCAAAAATCTGTATGCCAATGCCTTTATTACTGCAGAATTGTTGAGCATGGTAAGAAAAGGCATGTATAGGCACGTTTCAGCAGGGTTTGACCCCTTTCCCAGCGGCCTAAAACTGAATCACATTGCCTTTTTGAATAATCCAGCTGTTAAAGGTATGGAACCGCTGAATTTTTCTGAAATATCCACACCATACATCACATTTGAAATGGATATTGATTTTTCCGAATCCAAACTGCCAATCTTCCAAAACGAATCGCAAAAGCTGGATTATTTAGCCCGAGAATATCAAAAGCAACATCCCGATGTAACCTATTATCAGGCCGTGAAAGCCTGTATTCATTTGACGAACTACCGATGAAAGACCAAACACCATGAACAAAACAAAAGCCATTGAATCTGCAAAATCTGCACTACAAGCCTTTCAAAATCAGGCCGCCGCAATCCGTAAGGAACGTGAAGATGTGGCGGGGCAAATTGAAAAACTGAAAAGCGAAATCAAACGCTTGCGCGATATGCCCGTAAGCAAGACGGATTTCAGCCTATTACTGAAAGAACATATTGCCGCCGAGAGCAAACAGGCAGAACAGATTTTGATTGACCTCTTGACGAGCGAACGGCGCGGTTTCGGCGAAAACGCCGCGATTAAAATACCGAGTTACAACAATATGCCTTTAAATGAGCTTGAAACCCACACAATAGGCAGAAAGGAATACGGTACATTGCGCGAAAACTGGATTTTCTCCGGCTTCCGCGCGGCACACGGCGAATTCTTATCAGGCAATTTTTTCAGCCATGGAGAAGACCGTACATTAAGCACACTTTGTTACTTCGTCCCCGATGCGGTTCACAGCCGAATTATGCAAACCATTGAAACCGCCATCGGTTCAAAATGGGGAAACGAAGAATTGCCGAGCATTTCCGAACGCCGCGAAACCATTGCAGACCTGCAAACCGAAATAGAAGACATGCAGGCGAGCTTGGCAGGCCTAGACGAGGCATTAGTGAATTTAACGAAGCAACTGCACCCGCACCGATCGAATTAGACGAGCAAACCCGCCTGATTCTCGCAAATTATAGATATAAGGGAGTTGTTCAAAGACTTCCGCATCACACAGCTTGAGCTTGCCTATACGGTTGGCAGAGACAAAACCGGTAAAACAAGCGGCGAGCTGGTCATATGTAATTAGTAAAATAAAAAGCGACGGTGACGTCGCTTTTTAAAAAGTGAAAAAGAGTTGCAAATAGTGAAACAAAAAACAAAATAAATTTTCTCAAAAAATGGTTTATTTTTTCGCGGTCGGCTTCATACGCATTACTGCTTCGATTGAGGCAAAATCTTCGGTCGAAATTTTTAGTCACATCAAAAGAATTTGGGGCGGTAATATTTTACGATTTCCCGAACATTCATCATACTTTTTCTTAAAAACTCTGAAAGTGCCATGATACAAACAAAGGCCGTCTGAAAAATTCTTCAGACGGCCTTAATTCTTAAACTTCTGCCGGTGGTTGCGGTGTATCTTCATCTTCCTGCTGCGTTTTCACTTTGGCAAAACGACTAAACCAAATGCCTGCTTCGTAGAGCAGAATCAGCGGAACAGCAAGCAGGGTTTGAGAAATTACGTCAGGCGGCGTGATGATTGCGGCCACGACAAACGCACCGACAATCACATACGGACGCGCATTCTTAAGCTGTTCAGTCGAAACAATGCCCATTTTGGCAAGCAACACCACAACGACAGGAACTTCAAACGTCGTTCCGAATGCGACAAACATGCCCAAAATAAAGGACAGGTATTTGTCGATGTCGGTCGCCATATTGACGCCGACAGGGGTTACACCGGCCAAGAATTTAAAAATCACTGGGAATACCAGAAAATAAGCAAACGCCATACCGACGAAGAAAAGCGTCACACTGGACAACACCAGCGGCGTAATCAAACGCTTTTCGTTTTGGTATAAAGCCGGGGCGACAAACGCCCAGACTTGATACAGCGTGTGCGGCAACGACAGCAGAAACGCCGCCATCAAAGTAACCTTGACCGGCACAAAAAACGGCGCAATCACATCGGTCGCAATCATGCTGGTATCTTTAGGCAGATTGGCCATCAATGGTTCGGCAACAAAGGTATAGAGCTGCTGGGCAAACGGCATCATACCCAAAAAGCAGACAACAATACCGATGACGATCCACATCATACGGCGACGCAGCTCGAGAAGATGCTCGATAAGCGGTTGGACGGGTTGTTCGTGTTGAGGTTCGGACACCGGTTGACTCACTTTTTACTTACGGACGCGCAGTTTGGGCTTGGCGTGGAATTTCGGGCGCATATCGCGTTTGCGGCTCATCGCCTGCTTACGCAGAGATGTCGTATGCAGCGGAGGAACATCGGCGATAGGGGCTTCGACATAGCTGACTTCAACCGTCGGTGCGGGGGAAACCGATGCGGTCAAATACTCACGCCAAGCGCGGTCTTGCTCGGACTCGGCATTTTCAGCCCCGACAGGCTCTTGAGTTTGCGCTGCCCCACCCTCTTCAGGAACTTGGGCCGCACTTTCATTTTCAGTGCTGCTTGGCGCCAAATCAGGCAGAGGATTACCGAACTCGTCCACACCAAAATCAGCTGGCGTTTTTTGTTCGGGCAGGCGTTCCCACGGCTTGAGGCCGTCTGAAATATCGCTCAGATTTTTTTGTGCATCATTGCCCAAGTCTTTTATACCGTCGCGAAACTCAGATGCAGCGGTTTCAAATTCCTGCTTCACTTTGCGCAATTCGTCCAACTCAGCCTGAGTGTTGAGTTCCTGCTTGACGTTGTTGACAAATCCTTGCAATTTGCCGACCAAACGCCCGGCCGTGCGCGCGGCTTGCGGCAGACGTTCGGGGCCTAACACTATCAGGGCGACAACGCCGACCAGCAGCAATTCGCCCAAACCGAAATCAAACATGGATTATGCTTTGTCTTCGTCTTTTTTGTGTTCGATGACTTCGTCTTTTTTGGCATCTTTGCCGTCTGTACCTTCATTCAGGCCTTGTTTGAAGTCATGCACTGCACCGCCGAGGTCTTTGCCGACGTTGCGCAATTTTTTGGTACCGAATACCAAAACGACGATAATCAGTACGATAATCCAGTGCCAGAGAGAGAAGCTACCCATGATAAATCCTTGAATTTGTTTAATTTAAAAAGAGATAATAATTATGCGGGCGTACCCATAATATGGATATGCAGGTGGAAGACTTCTTGTCCGCCCCCTTTGCCTGTGTTGATCAGGGTTTTGAAACCGTCGGTCAAACCTGCCTCATGGGCGATTTGAGGAACTTTCAACATCATTTTACCCAACAGGGTTTGATGTTCGACAGTGGCATGTGCCAGTGAATCGAAGTGCACTTTCGGAATCAGCAGCAGATGCACCGGCGCGGCAGGACGGATGTCTTTGAAACAAAGCATCTCGTCGTCTTCGTAAACGGTTTGTGCCGGAATATCTTTGGTTGCGATTTTGCAGAAAATACAATTATCCATAATGGCTCCAATGGCCGTCTGAAAACGGGCGTAACGAGTTTCAACCAAAAAAGGGAAATCGTTTTTGCCCCAAGAGACGGATTCTGAAACAGGTCAAATACGGGATTGTAATATAAATTCAAGATTCTTTGCGAGAAGCTTTTTCCACTAATCCCGACAAACCTTGACGGCGCGCAAGCTCGTTGACCACATCTTCGGCGCGCAATCCGTGATGCGCCAATAAAACCATGGTGTGAAACCACAAATCCGCCACTTCGTAAACCAAATGTTCGCCACCGCCATCTTTAGAAGCCATCAAGGTTTCACCCGCTTCCTCGATGACTTTTTTCAGAATCTTGTCTTCGCCTTTGTGCAGCAGTTGGGCAACATAAGAGGCATCGGGATCGCCGCCTTTGCGCGAATCGATGACGTTTTGAATTTGGGTAAGGATAGTATCGGTCATGGTCGGTTTCTCTTATTTTCTTTCAGACGGCCTTAAGGATGTTTATGTCCGTAAATCGCTTCTTCATTTTTCAACACGGCATCGACTGTCTGCCATGCGCCGTCTCGCCAAACTTTGTAAAAACAGCTTTCGCGCCCTGTATGACAGGCAATGCCACCATTTTGTTCAATCAGCATGACCACTGCGTCGCCATCGCAATCCAAGCGCAATTCGTGTACTTTTTGCGTATGCCCTGACTCTTCGCCCTTCATCCATTGTTTTTGGCGGGAACGGCTGTAATAGTGGGCAAACCCGGTTTCTACGGTTTTTTGCAGGGCTTCGGCGTTCATCCATGCAACCATCAGCACACGGTGTGTCTGCCAATCTTGGGCAATCGCGCAAACCAAACCTTTTTCATCAAATTTTACGGCATTCAGCAGCGTTTCATTTATGTTCGACATTCGCGTTTTTCTCCCATATTTTCAGACGGCCTTTGGATAGCAATCACAAACGCACTTCGATTCCTGCTTCACGCATAGCCAGTTTCGCTTCGCGGATACTCGCTTCGCCAAAGTGGAAAATACTGGCGGCCAATACCGCATCGGCTTTCCCTTCTTTAATGCCGTCCACCAAGTGTTGAACCGAACCGACGCCGCCGGAAGCAATGACCGGAATATCGACCGCTTCGCTGACCGCGCGTGTCAGAGGCAGGTTGAAACCTTGCTTGGTACCGTCCCGATCCATACTGGTCAACAAAATCTCGCCCGCACCGCGCCGCTGCATTTCAACAGCCCATTCCACCGCATCCAAACCGGTCGGATTACGTCCGCCATGGGTAAAGATTTCCCAACGGGTGTTTTCAGGGTTGACCGCTTTGGCGTCCACGGCAACAACAATCGCTTGCGAACCAAAAAAACCGGCCGCTTCGTTGACCAAATCAGGATTAGTTACGGCAGCCGTATTGATGCTGGCCTTATCGGCACCGGCATTAAGCAAACGACGGATATCGGCAACCGTACGCACACCGCCGCCGACTGTTAATGGAATAAAAACTTGTGATGCGACTGCCTCAATAACGTGCAAAATAGTGTCGCGATTGTCGCTGGAAGCAGTGATGTCCAAAAAGGTCAACTCATCCGCGCCTTCATCGTTGTAGCGTTTGGCAACGTCAACCGGATTGCCTGCATCGCGTAAGCCCAAAAAGTTGACACCTTTTACCACGCGACCGTCTTTTACATCCAGACAAGGAATAATTCGTTTTGCCAATGCCATACTCAATACCTCTTATCCGTTATCAGGCCGTCTGAAACCGTCAGGCCAAAAATTTGCCCAACCAATCCGGCAAATGTTGCAACAGCTGAAAATAACCAATGCCGGCTATCATCGCCAAAACACAGGAAATAATGAAATTGCTGTCGATGCGGCCGACGATGGAAAAAATCAAACCGGCAAATGCCCACACTATCCCATTGAAAATCATCCAATAGGTATCGATAATCGGCAAATCAAACGCCGTCAGCTGTCGCAGTATTACTGCAATCAGTGTAAACCACAAACTTTCGCTTAGCGGATACACTTCGCGGTCGGATGACCAGATAATCCAAAAACCCAAAACAAACGCTTCAAGCATACTAATCCCTTAATAAAATATCGATTGGGTTGTTTTTATAATTATTTCAAACAGATATAAACCCATGACCTATACAGGCAATCCCTTTGAGTGCATTTTTGTGTGCTGCGTCAGCCGCTGCGTTTTAATGGCCTGAAAGGTCTTATCCGCATAATCCGACACACTTAAGCCAAAGAATCGGCCAGTTTTTGTGCCTGTGCGAAATCAATACTTCCCTCATAAATTGCGCGGCCGGTAATCGCACCGCTCACACCCTCTTTTTCAACGGCACACAATGCGTGGATATCGTCCAAATTCGTCAAGCCGCCGGAAGCGATAATCGGGATATTCACGGATTGGGCCAATTTGACAGTAGCTTCGATATTCACGCCGCTCATCATGCCGTCGCGACCGATATCGGTATAAATAATGCTGTTGACGCCATCGTCTTCAAAACGCTTGGCCAAATCGACGACATGATGCTCCGTTACCGTTGCCCAACCGTCTATCGCCACCATACCGTCTTTGGCATCTAAGCCGACGATAATCTGACCCGGAAATGCCTTACATGCTTCGCGCACAAATTCAGGATTTTTTACCGCGGCCGTACCGATAATCACATCGGTCAGCCCCAAATCCAAATACTTTTCAATGGTGCCCAAATCACGGATACCGCCACCAAGCTGTACCGGAATATCTTTGGCTACGGCGGCCAAAATTTCTTTAATCGCCGGAAAATTTTGAGGAACGCCTGCGAATGCGCCGTTCAAATCAACCAAATGCAAACGGCGTGCGCCTTGATTGCGCCAATGCAACGCCATCTCTGCCGGCGAATCGGAAAACACCGTCGCCTGCTCCATCAAGCCTTGTTTTAAGCGAACACAGCGTCCTTCTTTCAAATCAATGGCAGGTATCAACAGCATTTTTTTCTCCTCTATTCAATTTCAGTATATTTTACACAAATTAGCGATTTTTAGCAGATTTATGTTAAAAACCTCAAATCTGCCAATTTAAAAAATTACGCAGCAGCAGCAATCCTGCCTGATGGCTTTTTTCCGTGTGGAACTGTGTGGCAAACACATTATCTTTACCGACAATGCAGGCAAATTCACTCGGATATTCGCTGACGCCTAAAACAATCTCTTCATTTTTCGGTGCAAAATAATAGCTGTGGACAAAATAGAAATACTCGTTCTGCCCAATGTCTTGAAATAAAGGATGCGGACGGGTTTGGCGCACTGTATTCCAACCCATATGCGGCACTTTCAGACGGCCTCCCTGTGCATCGGTTTGATTGGGCAAAAACCGTTTTACTTGCCCTTCAAACCAGCCCAAACCATCTGTATCGCCTTCTTCGCTGTGTTCAAACAATAATTGCGCACCTACGCAAATTCCAAAAAACGGCTTGTTTTTCAGGCCGTCTGAAACCGCCTCGCCCAAACCGCTTGCCTTCAACGCCGACATACAATCCGGCATGGCGCCCTGCCCCGGAAAGATAACCTTATCCGCCGCCATCACTTCTTCGGGCCGCGAAGTCAGATAAACCTCGGCATTTTGCTTGGACAAGACCTGCGCCGCCTGAACAGATTTCAATACTGAGTGCAGGTTTCCCATTCCATAATCGACAATCGCTACTTTCATTGCTTCTCCTCAGGCCGTCTGAAAACATTTAATGATTAATATAATAATAAGAATGATTGTAGCAAAAGATGGTTTAAAACAAAATATTGCCACCATACAAGACAAATAATAAAAGGCCGTCTGAAATCCCGATCGGTTTCAGACGGCCTTTATTCATTCACACGATGCCTTATTCTTCAGACGCGGCTTCCGCTTCTTCTTGAACAGATTCTTCACTCAGCGTGCCTTTGGTAGAAGGCGTTTGACCAATCATGCGTGGATCGTATTCGACCGCCATGCGCAAAGCGCGGCCGAAGGCTTTGAAAACGGTCTCGGCTTGATGATGTGCATTACGGCCGCTCAAGTTATCGATGTGCAAGGTCATCATACTGTGATTCACAAGGCCGTGGAAAAATTCTTCAAACAAATCAACATCAAAACGGCCGATCAGGGCGCGGGTAAAGTCGATGTTGTACACCAAACCAGGGCGGCCGGAAAGGTCGATAACCACACGGCTCAACGCTTCATCCAGAGGAACATAGGCATGACCGTAACGGGTAATGCCGGTTTTATTGCCAAGCGCCTGTTTCAGGGCCTGACCCACCACGATACCGATGTCTTCAACCGTGTGATGGTCGTCAATGTGCAAATCGCCTTTGCAGGTAATATCCAAGTCAATCAAACCATGACGCGCCACTTGGGCAAGCATATGCTCAAGGAAAGGAACGCCGATATCCAAGCGATATTTGCCGGTACCGTCAAGATTGAGGCTGACGGTAATTTGGGTTTCGCAGGTATTGCGGGTAACGGTAACAAAACGGCCTTCGGTTGAAACACCAGCTTCGACTGCTTCGACAGTTTGTTTTTCCAAACGCGCCGCTTCAACCGCTGCTGCTTTTTCTTGGTCTTTGCTGTGGTCACGGTTCAGCCAGCCTTTGCGTTTGCGCATACCGGATTCCAACTTCGCAGCCAGGCTCGGACGAATGCCGCGTGCAGACTCATCGCCTGCTTGTTGTTCCAAACGGCGTTTGAGCTGAGACAAAGAGGCGGAGTTTTCATAACCGCACGCACGTGCAAGCTTGGTTAATGAGCCGGCTTCTTCAACCAGTAACAGAAAATTGGTCAAATGCAGTTGAGCTTTGTTCATAATGGTAGTTTCCTTGAAATCAAAGATTGGGGTAAAGGTTTCTAATAACCGCCAAGACGGCATCATTTTGCGCTGCCGAGCCTATGGTTATGCGGACACACTGATCCAAAAGCGGATGGCTGCCATGCAGTTTTTTAATCAGTATGCGGTTTTGCTTCAATGTTTCAAACAACTCGTTCGCATCAGGAACGCGAACGGTAATAAAGTTGGCTTCGCTCGGGAAAACTTCCAAACGGTTTAATTTCAACAATTCATTCAGCACGCGCGAACGCTCGTTTTTTAATGTATCAATGTTTTGCTGAATGATTGGATGATGTTTCAATGAGAATTTTGCCGCTGCCAAGCTTAATTGATTCATATTGTAAGGCGGAAGGATTTTGGCCAGTTCACCTATAATGCTTGGACTTGCCGCTGCATATCCCATCCGCAAGCCTGCAAAGCCGATTTTACTGATGGTGCGCATTACAACCAGGTTTTCAACTTCTCCCGCCCAAGGAAGGAAACTGTCATGATGAAACGCTCCATATGCCTCATCAACAACCACAATGCCGGTAGCCGCACGAATAACCGCCTCCACTTCTTCCCGCTTAAAGCACACGCCGGTAGGGTTATTGGGATAGGCAATAAAAATTAATGACGGCTGATGTTGCTCAATCGCAGACAGAACGGCAGGAAGATTTAAAGAGAAATCCGGATTTAAGGGAACGCCGACATATTCCATGCCATAAAGCACGGCATTATGACGATACATAACAAAACTTGGCTCAATACCCAATACCTGCGCATTTGGTTTGGCAACCAGCATAGTCAAAAATTGGATAAGCTCGTCGGAGCCGTTGCCCAATGCGATTTCCGCCTTATCGGGAATACCGAAAACCTCCCTCAATTCTCCATAAATACCGCTCTTGGCAGTATGGGGATACAAATGAATCGGTGCCTGCTTTGCCAAGTCCGCCCATTCCGATAATAAAGATTCATACCCGGCGAAAGGATGATGCGGACACTCCATGGCGTCCAACTTAATAAAACCTTCCGGCAAATCGGCAACCTGATAGGCTGTCATTACTTTAATATCATCACGGATAACATCAGCAACGCGATTCATGGTTTTCTATCCTCCTGAGATAAAGCGTCTATAATAATAACACAATCTTTATTAAATATATATATTAATAAGACTATAAAACAAGATAAAGTTTCATTCGTTTGAAGAAAAAACAATAAATCCTTTCTTCAGCATCTTTAAGCAATATTCTTGGCTTACCCTGCCTTTTTAGCGGTATAATTTTAAGTTTTCCAGTACGGCTTTACGCCCTCAATATTGTGAACAATACACGCTCCCCATTACCTTATCTTGCAACTTCCATAAGCCTTATCCTGCTGATTCTGCTTTCCTTGTCATGGGAATTGTGGATCGCTCCATTGCGCGAAGGCGGCTCATGGCTGGCCCTGAAAGCCCTGCCCCTGTGCCTGCCGTTGACCGGCATTTTGAAAAAACGCATCTACACTTATCAATACAGCTCCATGCTGATTCTGATTTACTTTGCCGAAGCCTGTATGCGCCTGGCAGACACAGCCGTCGCCAGCCGGATTTGCGCCGCCGTTTCCGTATTATTGTGTATTGCCTTTTTCCTCGGCTGCCTTGCATTTATCAAACAACAAAAACACACATCAAAATGACCTACCACACACTTTCAGACGGCCTGACTGAATCTTCAGTAAAAACCTTTTGGCCTTTATGGCTCAGTTTTCTTTGGATTTGCGCCGTCCCTTTTCTCTCACTCTACCGAGTCGGCCCACTGCCCAGCTTTTATTTAGAAGCCATCTCTCTGAGCGGCTCATTGGTACTGACACTGATTAGCGCACACAAAGGCCTGCTGAATATTCGCCTCCCTGCACTCAGTATCGGCTTATTTGCCATGGCCGCATTTTGGTCGCTCCAAGCGCGCCTCATGCATTCCACCTACCCCGGCATGAGCGATATTACTGCCTGGACCTTTGTCATTTTGGCACTGGGCGCATGGTCGGTGCGAGGCTGGGTAGCAGCTTACGGACAGGAACGTGTCGTCAGTATCTTTGCTTGGTCTTTATTGATAGGGGCAACCATACAGGTCGCCATCGTCTGGCTGCAATTTAAAGGCTGGTCCAACGTAGAGTGGTTGAACGGCATTATTGCCCGAAGCAACGGCACCGTAAACGGCCAACTCGGCCAGCGCAATCATTTGGGACATTATTTAATGTGGGGCATTTTGGCGGCATCCTATTTATGGACGGTGCGCAAAATATCCAATGCAGCAGGTTTTCTGTTCGTATTGGCTTTGACTGCGACCCTCGGCCTTGTCAACTCGCGCACCATCTTAGGCTACATTGCCGCCCTATTCCTGATTACGCCGTTATGGTTTTGGCGTACCTGTTTCCAACACAAACGCGCACTGTGCATTTTCCTTCTGACCGCCATCCTGGCCGCCGCTTTCCAATTCGGCATGGGCAGCCTGTTGGATTTGTTTGGCAACATCAAATACGAAACCGCTGTCGAACGAGCAGGCACCAGCGGCTTTGAAGGCTCCATGCGCCAAATCGAATGGAGCAAAGCATGGATTGCCTTTAAATCCGCACCTTGGTTCGGCCATGGCTGGAACAGCTTTGCCCAGCAAACCTTTCTGATCAATGCCCAGCAACAATATTTCCCCAACAATATCCTCGGCGTACTGTTTACCCATTCGCACAATATCGTCATGCAGTTGCTGTCCGAAATGGGCATTGCCGGCACCTTGCTCGCAACCTTAACCCTGCTTGCAGCCGTATGGCGACTATCGGGACGCAACCAAACGCCAGCTTCCCTGTTTTTACTGACTGCCACCTCCGTCAGCCTTTGCCACAGCATGCTTGAATATCCTCTTTGGTATATCTACTTCCTCACTGTATTCAGCCTGATTCTGTCGTTGACACCCTCTTATCCGAAAGATGTTTCAGACGGCCTTTTATCTACCCGAATCAGACAATGGGTAGGCGGTATAGCTGCTTTATCGATTTTAATCGGCATGGCAAACCTCAGCTGGGAATATCAAAATCTGACCCAATATAGCCGTGTAGGGAAAACCGATGATCAGCAAACGGTTCAAAACAAAATCGACGGCTTGCAACGACTTTCCAAAGAAAGCCCCATGCTTGCCTATTACGCCGATTTGAGCTTGAGCAAACGTGCAGACCCGACCGATACCTACATCCGCCCGTGGGCAGAAGAAGCCGCACTCAAAGCCCTGACCTACCGCCCCTACTCCAGCGCCTATCAAGTCGGTCTCTACCTATACCGACAAGGCAAAAAAGAAGAAGGTGCGCAATGGATGCAGGCAGTGCAATATTATTACCCGTATATGATGTATTTCTACGCCGACAAAATACGCAGCCATCCGGTATTCGCCCCTCTGCTGCCCAAACTTTTGTCCGATTGCAAAGATTTCATCAATGCACCGAAACACCAAACTGCCCAATCATGTGATAAACCCTAAACAAAACTCACTCAATTGTCAGTTTGTCCTTACAGGCCGTCTGAAAATGTAAAGAGCGACAAGTTTCTATGCAAAAAAGCGCAAAAGCACAGAAAATTACGCTATCAACAAAAGCAGATTGCATGTTAAGATTGAATACAACTCTATTTTAATCGCCGCACCGCCTATTTAGTGCCACGGCGCATACAATCACGAAAAGGAAATTCCATGAGTCGCGTATTACTCGTAGATGACGATGCCCTCTTGACCGAATTGCTGACCGAATACCTGACTGCCGAAGGCCTCAACGTCCACAGCGTTCCTGACGGCGAAGCCGGCGTTCAAGAAATTCTGACCGGACAATACGATGTCGTCGTATTAGACTCCATGATGCCTAAAATGAACGGTTTGGACGTTTTGAAAAACGTACGCACCCAAAGCACTGTACCCATCATCATGCTGACTGCAAAAGGTGACGACATCGACCGCATTATCGGTTTGGAAATGGGTGCGGACGATTACGTACCGAAACCATGCACACCGCGCGAACTCTTGGCGCGTATCAACGCCATCTTACGCCGTGCACAACACAGCAACGAACAAAACAACGCGCCTAACAGCATTTCTGTCAGCGACGTTGTCCTCTACCCTGCCAAACGCCAAGCCAGCATCAAAGACACTCCGCTTGAATTGACCAGCACCGAGTTCAATCTGCTCGAAGTTTTGATGCGCCACGCCGGACAAGTTGTCAGCAAAGAGACCCTGTCTATCGAGGCACTCGACCGCAAACTGGCTAAATTTGACCGCAGCATCGACGTACACATCTCCAGCATCCGCCACAAATTGGGCGATGCTTCCCTGATTCAAACTGTACGCGGCTTAGGCTACCTGTTTGTTAAAAATTAAAGATTAAACAGATCAATGAAACTGTTTCAACGCATCTTCGCCACATTTTGCGCAGTCATCGTCTGCGCAATCTTTGTGGCGAGTTTTTCATTTTGGCTGGTACAAAACACCCTTGCCGAAAACCAATTCAACCAACGCCGCACCATCGAAACCACATTGATGAGCAGCATTATTTCCGCATTCAACTCACGCGGAGACAGCGGTGCGCGCGAAATTCTTTCCGAATGGAAAAACAATCCGGTTTCCAATGCCGTTTATGTGATTACCGGCGACGATAAAAAAGATATTTTAGGCCGAAACATCGACAGCCTCTCCATTGAGCGCGCCCGTATCTTTGCCATCAACAACCCCGAATCTGATTTGGCACACATCGAATACGACCGTTTCGGCGAAGAATACCTCTTCTTTATTAAAGGCTGGGACAATCATCAGGCTCAACGCCTCCCTAGCCCGCTCTTCATTCCCGGCTTGCCGCTTTCGCCTATTTGGCACGAATTTATCATTCTGTCTTTTATCATCGTTGTGGGGCTCTTGATGGCATACATCCTTGCCAACAACATCACCAAGCCTATTAAAATTTTAGGTGGCGGCATGGACAGAGTGGCTAACGGCGAACTTGAAACCCGCATTTCCCAACAAGTTGACGACCGTGACGACGAATTGTCCCACCTTGCCGTACAGTTCGACAAAATGGCCGAAAAGCTTGAAAAACTTGTTGCCAAAGAGCGCCACCTGCTCCACCACGTTTCGCATGAAATGCGTTCGCCGCTGGCGCGTATGCAGGCGATTGTCGGCCTGATTCAATCTCAGCCGCAGAAACAAGAGCAATATCTCAAGCGCCTTGAAGGCGAACTGGTGCGCATGGATACTTTGGTCGGCGAATTGTTGACCCTCTCTCGCTTGGAAACTTCCAATATTCCTTTGGAAAAAGAAAACCTCAAACTCGTTCCTTTCCTGACCAACTTGATTGAGGACAACCAAAGCATTGCCCACCAAAACAACCAAAGCGTTACCCTGAGCATTGACCCAAAAATCCCTGAAAATGCCGTAGTCAGCGCCAACGAAGGCTATCTATACCGTGCCTTTGACAACGTGATCCGCAATGCCATCAATTACAGTCCGGAAGGCAGCACCATTCAAACCCATATCGGACAAGACGGCAAAAACTGGATTATCGATGTTACCGACAACGGGCCTGGTGTCGATGAAATGCAGCTTTCGCATATTTTCACTGCCTTTTATCGCGCCGACTCCAGCGCACACAAACCCGGTACAGGTTTAGGGCTTGCATTGACACAGCACATTATGGAACAACACTGCGGTAAAATCATTGCTGAAAATGTCAAACCCAACGGCCTGAGGATGCGTTTTATCCTTCCCAAAAAGAAAGCCGGAGACAAAAAAGAAGTCTAAAAATAAGGCCGTCTGAAACTTTTCAGACGGCCAAAAACACAAATAAGGAACCATCATGAGTGCAACCGTCCAAACCGGCTACTTCTTCATGCCTGAACACATCATCCTCGTCGGCGCCAGCGAACGTCCGCACAGCCTTGGCGAACGCATTTTCAGCCACCTGCTCGGTTCCTCATATCAAGGCAAAATCACCCCCGTCAATCTTCGACACAGCAGTGTCGCAGGTATTCCCTCCTACTCCAGCCTCAGTAAAATCCCGGGCCAAGCCGATTTGGTTGTTGCCGTTATCCCCCCCGACCATTACGACTCGCTGTTCAAAGCCTGCCGTAAAAAAGACCTGCGCCACATTATCCTGATTCAAGATTGGGAAAATCTGCCACCCGAATCCTGCAAAAACGCCCGTTCCATCATTCAAAAATATCACGGTGACGAATTAAACATTACCGTGTGCAACAGCGCAGGCATCCAACTCCCCTCACTCAACCTCAATATCGGCACCCAAACCGACTATCCGGCCGGCCATATCGCATTACTAACCGGCCACAGCACCGCCAGCCGCAACATCAACCACCTGCTGAATACGCTACACCAAGGCGTATCACGCCACATCAGCCTCAACTATGATATAAGCCCCACCACATCCGCCGACTGGCTCAACCGCTTCGGTCACAACCGCCATACCAAAGTTGCCGTGATCCACTATAATCCGGCCGAAAACCAACGCGAGCTGTTCAGTGCCATCCGCCACTTTACACGCCACACTCCGCTTATCCTGTTGTCCACACACTACACCGACGACACAGACAAAGCCATCCTGCGCAGCCTCAGCCGCCATTGCAATTTCCAACCGGTATTCAATAACGCCGAACTGGAAGCAGCCCTAAAAGCCCACCTTTCCGGCATTCCCGTCATTACCCACCCCACCATATTGTCCGATACGCCGATAGAATGGCTGCGCAGCACCGCCGATGCCTGCCAATTGACCCTCAACCTTCCAACCGATGTACCATCCATCCGACAAGGCTGCATCGGCAGCAACCCCACGCCTGCACGCATCCACCGCCTGGCGCTCGAACAATTACAAAATCCTCATACTCAAGCCCTACTCGGCATTATTTCGCCAGATACGCCGGATGCGTACAGCATTCATCAAACTCTGGATAATTTGGCACAAAAAACCAGCAAGCCCATTCTCGTCAGCTATCGTTTTTCAGACGGTCTGACTAGGTTTAACACGCCGGAAGAAGCCCTGCTGACACTTTATTTCCGCAATCAAACCGCCTATTTGCAACAGGTGCAAAATACCCCTGCTCCAGTAAAAACAGGCCGTCTGAAAACACCCAAAAGCAAAAGTATCGATAAAGCCATTGCGTCCGGCCAAACCGAACTAATGGCGGAAGCCCTATACCTGCCTCCGTGCCAAACCCAAAAACACAATGCCGTCCAATTCCGATTCAGCCGCCATGCCATTTACGACAACATCCTTACCGCCCATTACAACGGCCAAACCGAAGCCTCATTACCTCCTTTTACCACGCTTGATATCCAGCATTTAAGCCAATTTGCAGAACTCGACAACACGTCCGTTCTCAATCAATTCCTGCATTCCCTAAACACGCTTATCCACAACAACCAGCATATCGGCGACATTATCCTCAACTACAACGGCAGCCAATACAGCAGCGCCATCATTCCCGAAATCGTAGAAAAACCTGTTGCACCAACAACCAAAATCCCCAAAAAAGCGGTCCAAACCTTAGAACAGGCCGCCGCTAAAATGCAAAGTGCCGCCGCCTACCTCCAACAAAAAAATCCGGCCGCAGCCGAGTTTCTACGCAACACCGGCGAAGCTGCGTCCGAACTGCTGCACCCTAAAACTGAAACGCCCGAGATACAAAACGTACTCGCACCCTATCCGAGCCAAACCGAGACCTTTACCCTTCCCGACGGCAACACACTGCACATCCGCGCACTAGAGCCTGAAGATGCCGAAGCCAAACAAAAATTTGTCCGCCAATTACCCGCGACCGACCGCTATACGCGCTTCATGACCCATACCAACGAGTTGCCGCTGCCCACACTCGCACGGCTGACCCGTCCCGATTTCCATACCGAATGTGCATGGGCAGCCTTCGCTTCAGACGGCCGTATTGTTGCAGTCAGCCGCTACAGCCGCATCAATCGCAATGAGTGCGAGTTCGGCATTACTTTAGCGCCTGAAGCACGCAAAACCGGCTTGGCCGGCAAAATGATGAGCCTCATTATCCAAACTGCCACACAGCAAGGTTACCAAACCATGAATGCGGAAATCCTCAAAGAAAACACACCGATGCTCAAACTCGCTGAAAAATCAGGATTTACCGTCACCCCATCGGAAACCGACCGCGGCCTGTATCAAGCCGGCCTCGATTTGATCGAATGGCAAAACAGCAACAAAAACAAATAAAAACTTGCATAACCCGTGTGAAATATCCTAAAATTAGCGGTTTCTATATATCCGCATTTTTCAAAAGGACTCAAAATGGTAGTTATCCGTTTGGCTCGCGGCGGCTCAAAACACCGCCCTTTCTTCAACGTAGTCGTAACTGACTCTCGCAACCGTCGTGACGGCCGCTTCATCGAGCGCGTAGGTTTCTACAACCCCGTTGCCAACGAAAAACAAGAACGCGTACGTTTCGACGCAGACCGCATCAACCACTGGGTTGCTCAAGGCGCAAAAGTTAGCGACGCAGTTGCCAAACTGATTAAAGAGCAAAAAATCGCTGCTTAATCAGCTAAAACGACCATGACAGACACTCAAAAACGGGTAGCCATGGGCTACATCAAAGGCGTATTCGGCATTAAAGGCTGGCTTAAAATTGCCGCCAACACCGAATATACCGACAGCCTGCTGGACTACCCAGAGTGGCAGTTGTGCAAGGATGGCAAAACCCTGGATGTTGTGCTTGAGGCAGGTAAAATTGTCAATGGCGAACTTCAGGTCAAATTTGAAGGTATAGACGATCGCGACCAAGCCTTTGCCTTGCGCGGCTATACCATCGAAATCCCCAGAGAGTCATTCGCCCCTACTGAGGAAGACGAATACTACTGGGCAGATTTAGTCGGCATGACCGTCATCAATAAAGAAAACATCGTCCTCGGCAAAGTCAGCAACCTGATGGAAACCGGTGCAAATGATGTTTTGATGATTAAAGGCGAACACGGACAAGTCCTGATTCCCTTTGTCTCCAACTATATCGAATCTGTCGATACCGACAGCAAAACCATTATCGCCGACTGGGGTTTGGACTACTGATGCTGATTCAAGCCATCACCATTTTCCCGGAGATGTTCGACAGCATTGTCGAATATGGCGTTACAGGCAGAGCAAGAAAACAAAATCTTTGGCAGTTTCAAGCCATCAATCCCCGAAAATTTGCCGACAACAAACTTGGCTATATTGATGACCGCCCCTTCGGAGGTGGTCCGGGAATGATTATGATGGCACCGCCGCTTCAAGCGGCAATTGAAGAAGCCAAAGCAAACGCGCAAAAACCTGCCAAAGTAATTTATCTCAGTCCGCAAGGTCAGCCGCTGACACATAAAAAAGCCGCAGAACTTGCCGAACTGCCCCATCTTGTTCTTCTATGCGGACGCTATGAAGGCATAGATGAAAGACTGCTACAAAGCAGTGTGGACGAAGAAATCAGCATTGGCGACTTTGTCGTCTCGGGTGGCGAATTACCCGCCATGATGTTGATGGATGCCGTCTTAAGATTGGTTCCGGGTGTATTGGGCGATATACAGTCAGCCGAACAAGACTCGTTTTCAGACGGCCTTTTAGACTGTCCTCATTACACCAAACCCGTAGAATTCCAAGGCATGATCGTTCCCGATGTCTTACGCTCAGGAAATCATGGCTTGATTGCCGAGTGGCGATTGAAACAATCTCTACAACGCACTTTAGAGCGCCGACCTGATTTATTGGAAAAGCGCAGTTTAATCCCAAAGGAATCCCGCCTCTTAAAAGAAATCTTGCAAGAGCAACAGGAAATCCAATCATAACTTAGGAAAAACAAATGAACTTGATTCAACAATTAGAGCAAGAAGAAATCGCTCGCTTGAACAAAGAAATCCCTGAATTCGCTCCAGGCGACACCGTTGTCGTATCTGTACGCGTGGTTGAGGGTTCTCGCAGCCGTCTGCAAGCATACGAAGGTGTTGTTATCGCTCGCCGCAACCGTGGCCTGAACAGCAACTTCATCGTTCGCAAAATCTCTAGCGGCGAAGGTGTAGAACGTACTTTCCAACTGTACTCTCCTACCGTAGAAAAAATCGAAGTTAAACGCCGTGGTGACGTACGTCGCGCCAAACTGTACTACTTGCGCGGCCTGACCGGTAAAGCAGCTCGCATTAAAGAAAAATTGCCTGCTCGCAAAGGTTAATAGCCTTCATCAAAAACCCACTTCAATGAAGTGGGTTTTTTGTTTTTATACAAAAACTCCTTGTCTTTCTTACACAATCCTGCAAGCTAATCACAAAACACATCTCACGCATAAACTTAAACAGAATCGTAACTTCCCTACCTCTTTTAACCTTTATACAAAAGGCCGTCTAAAACAAAAGATTCAGACGGCCTTTAATCACATCAGGCGGTTATTTAAACCATCTTGCCAATGTCGGAATACGCGACAACAACAGTGTATCCAAAATCCAAATAACAGCGATTGCGGCAATGGCTGTTGGGAAAATCACAGCCAAAATCAGAAGTGGCACAGCCATTGCCCACCATACCGGCAATTTGATTTTCTGTGCAGGAGGAACCAAACCATGTGCTTCTGAAGGACGGCGTTTCCACCACATCACACAGCCGCTGACGCAGATGAAGATGACCGCCAAGCAGAACAAAACGTTCGCCAGCACGCTCCACCAGCCCAGTGTACCCATATGCAAAGCAATGCTTGCCGCCATGAATTTACCAAACCAGTTGTAATCATCGAAATGAATATCAGCCAGGATTTTGCCACTGTATTGATCAATGTGTACCGTACGATCCGCAGTCGGGCTAATCATATCGTAACTCATTGAGTCTTGTGACAGCGTCCATACACCGGTCTCACCCTTAGGCAAATTAAGCTGATAGCGACCTTTAAAGCCAATTTCGCGCGCAAAGCGGTCAACCGTCTCCAACGTCATCGGCTCACTCGGATTAATACCGTTTTCGCCCATTGTCGTACCAGAAACCGGCATAGGCGTCAGTTCCAAAATCCATGGCACTTCTTTGGATTTACCGTCGTTCAGCACATCACCATGGGTTGGTACAGAAGATACCGGATTAGGCTCCACACCCCATTTACCCACAGGAAATTGGCTCCACGCCTGAACCACTTTACCGCCCAAAATACCTGCCCAAGCAACGCCCGACAGGCAGAACAGCAATAAAATCAAAGAAACCCAAGAGCCAAATGCACCGTGCAGGTTGCGCCACCAAGAACGACCTTTGCCTGCTTTAGGCAAAAAAACAGCCTTCAGACTACGCTGTTTTACCCACCACAAATAAATACCGGTCACAATCATGATGATGGTTAGCGACGCAGCGGTTTCCAACAGGTAGTCACCTGTCGCCCCTAGCATAATATCGCCGTGAATTTCATCCATCGTGTGATACCAGCCTTGCCCGCGCGGCATCGTATTCACAACTTTTGCTGTATAGGGATCAACAGCAACCATAGTGGCTTTATCGTCATTGTTTACGCGGAATACGGCAACCATATCATCTGCGCGCGGCGCAATATATTGCACCACAGAGGCAGTTTCCGGATTCACAAACTGTCTGGCAGCTTCAGCCTGAGCCGACAAAGGCTGAACCACTGCCTGCGGCGTAACATGTATCCGCTCGCCTTCTTTACCGGTAATATTGGCAAATAGCAGCATTCCCAACCCTGTAACAGCCAGCAGAGTTAAAAACGGCTCAACCAAAAGTCCGGCATAAAAATGCCATCGCCAAACAGTCAAATAACGGCGGTTAGCCTGTTGTTCATTTTGGGAAGTTGGTTTTGTTTCCATATATTCTCTTTATATAGTTAAAGCAGACTAATTATTACGAATTAGCATCAGACATTTTAATCAAAAACATTCATTTAAGAAACCGTTTTTCCCATGCAGCTTTGAAATACTTCAATATTTAGTTTTCAGGCCGTCTGAAAAAACAAAATAGACAGAAAACAACACTTTACTGAAAATCCGTTTTAATCATTGCGGTTTCGGCAGAATTTGGTAGAATACAGGCATTACTTATTTATTCATCAAGCCGCCAAGCTTTGGCGGCTTGTATTTTTATTTCCAATCCGGCTACCGCGTGTGGCCGGATAAAATTTTAAAAGCATCATCATGCTTTCATGGAGAACTCAATGCAAAAAATCCCTTTGACCGTCCGTGGTGCAGAATTGTTGAAACAAGAACTTCAACACCTCAAAAGCGTAGCACGTCCAGAAGTCATTGAAGCCATCGCCGAAGCACGTTCGCACGGCGACTTGTCTGAAAACGCAGAATACGAAGCCGCCAAAGAGCGTCAAGGCTTTATCGAAGGCCGCATCGCCGAGTTGGAACACAAACTCTCTATGGCGCACATCATCAACCCTGCCGAAATCCACGCCGAAGGCAAAATCGTATTCGGCACAACTGTGACACTGGAAGATTTGGAAACTGAAGAACAAGTTACCTACCAAATCGTCGGTGAAGATGAAGCAGACATCAAAGAACGCAAAATCTACGTTGGCTCCCCCATTGCCCGCGCCCTAATCGGCAAAGAAGAAGGCGACATTGCAGAAGTTCAAGCACCCGGTGGCGTGCGTGAATATGACATCATTGCCGTACAATATATCTAAATAAACAAAAGGCCGTCTGAAAACATTTTCAGACGGCCTTTTGTTGTATCTAAAAACACCATAATCAAAGAAAGTGAAATCTTCCCAGGAGAAGCATAATGAATCTACTGTACAAAATTATCCAAACCGCTGCCGCCATGTGGCTTGGTATGCAGCTGACAGCAGGCTATGTTACTGCCCCTATCCTGTTCCGCATCCTGCCCAAAATGCAGGCAGGAGAAATTGCCGGCATTTTATTTGCGATTACAGCACTATGTGGCTTAGTTATTTTTGGCGCAGCCTATGCCTTTTTAAGAAAACCGCTGGCCTCACTTTCTTGGTGGATCTTGGTGCTTTGGCTACTCTTAGCCTGCAACCATCTTTTGGTTACGCCGGTTATCGAGGCACACAAGTACGGGCTGGATAACTGGCTCTTGTCTCTAGTAGGCGGTACATTCGGCATTTGGCATGGCTTATCCAGTATTATCTTTTTAATCTGTACGATACTGGCAGCCATGTGCGTATGGAAATGGCCTAGGCCAAACTAAACTGTTTTAATAAAAGGCCGTCTGAAAATAAATCTTTCAGACGGCCCTTCTTATTTTGAAATCACGAATTATCTTGATTACTCAAATACAAGCCATAAAAAAATGCCCCGCATATCGCAGGGCATTTTTCACAAACCGATTAAGGTTTAGCGTAACCGTGAACGCCATTGTAAGGAGCTGGGATCCAACCTTCATCAGTAGCAGGCAATTCGCCTTGACCTTCGATAGTTTGGCCTGGAGCAACTTGACGAGTAACAACGCTGCGGATTTTAACGTCAACGCGGCGATCAGGCTCGATACAAGCGATAAGAGCAGCACGTTTCTTAGCTTTAGAAACTTTTTTGCCCAGTTTAGCAACTTCAGCTTCACAAGTAGCAGTCATGCGAGCTTGAGATTCGCCCAAACCTACTGCAGAGATTTTGCTAGAAGCAACGCCACGCCCTACCAAGTAGTTAGCCACTACGTTAGCACGACGCTCAGACAGAGCTTGGTTGTATTCTTCAGAACCCATGAAGTCAGTGTGACCTTCAACACGTACAGTTTCTACGTTTTTGTTGCTCAGGCGTTGAGCCAAAGCGTCCAGGTTTTCTTGAGCTTCAGGACGCAGGTTGTCTTTGTCGAAGCCGAACAGAGTTTTAGTAGACAGGGAAACAGTTTCATCAACATACTCAGGAGCTTGTTGTACAGGAGCAACTGCTTCGCGGTCACCACATTCAACACGGCCTTCGGTAGCTTTGTCGAAGTAGCTGTTTTTCCAGCATTCGCCGTAGTTGTTACGGACGATTTCTTGAGATTGGCTGCTTACGGTGTAACCGTGTTTGGTGTGCGCTTCGCTGGCCATAGCGGTGCCAGAGGCAACCAAGGCAACGAACAATGCGCTTAATTTCAGCTGTTTGGTCATTTTATTCCCTCATCAAATTGTTATGCGGCGGACTAGGAAAGCAACCGCTGCAAAGTACCAATATACAGGCCGCAGTATCAAAACAGCGGCAAATCGGATATATCAGGTTGCACTATAAAGAAGCGCAAGGCAAACTGTCAATACTCGATGCCTTCAAACAATCATGAAGTGCCTGCTTCCTAGTAGTTAATCATGCCGAAAAATCAATCTTGTGTCATTAATTTAGGGCAAAATCAGACAATTCACCTACCTAAAGTTGTACAAAAACAACAAAACCCCTTTCCCTCTTCTTTCCTGAATTTCCTGTTTTCATATCATTAAAAGATATTTTCATTAAAAACAACCATTTTCAAAACTCGGGGCAAAACCGGGCAAAATATGTTAAATTACAGACCGTTTGTCGCACAAAATCCACAATAACAACGTATCCGATACTGTCACCATGAAACTGCAACAATTACGTTACGCCCTTGAAGTTTACCGGCACAATCTGAATGTCTCCGAGGCTGCCGATGCGCTTTTTACATCCCAGCCCGGCATTTCCAAACAAATCCGCCTGCTTGAAGAAGAATTGGGTATCCAAATTTTTATCCGCAGCGGCAAGCGTGTGGTTTCCGTTTCGCAACCGGGCAAAGCCGTATTAGAGATTTCAGAACGGATTTTGCGTGATGTACAAAACATTAAAAATATCGGCAGCGAGTTTACCGATCACGACAGCGGCTCGCTGACCATTGCCACGACGCACACCCAAGCGCGTTATGCATTACCTAAAATCGTTGCGGAATTTGTGAAAAACTACCCCAAGGTCAATTTGACCATCAAACAAGGCAGCCCTTCTGCCATTGCGCAAATGGTCAGCAGCGGCGAAGCTGATTTGGCAATTATTACTGAACGCATTGACGATCATCCTGAGTTGGGCAAGCTGCCCTGCTATGAATGGAATCATGCCGTCATTGTTCCACACGACCACCCTCTTTTGGACTGCCGCAATCCTTTAAGCCTTGAAGATTTGGCTTCTTTTCCGCTGGTTACTTACGAATTTGCTTTTAATTCCGGCAGCAGTATCGCGCGTACATTTAATAAAGCGCATATCGAGCAACCTGATGTTGCCTTATCGGCTGCCGATACGGATGTATTGAAAACGTATGTACGCTTAGGCTTGGGCGTTGGTTTGATGGCCAAAATGGCGTACGATCCCGCGGTTGATCAAGATTTACAGCTGATTGATGCGGCGCACTTATTTGAACCGTCGCCCACTTGGATAGCCTTACGCTCGGATACTTACCTGCGCGGTTACGCGTATGACTTTATCCAGATGTTTGCACCGAAACTGACCAGAGAAGTAGTCGACCGCATTCTGTACACGCCGGTTGTTGAAGATTTTTCAATTTAATATCTGACTATAACTTGCGTAACTTAACAATTATTCTTTAATTCTTGTTAAAAGGCCGTCTGAAATATTTCAGACGGCCTAAGATTCAGATAGCGTGCGAACAACCGGAAACCATTTTCTTCAAGGTTGTCGCATCTAAGATTTTGATGTGCTTGTGTTCAACCGAAATCAAGCCTTCATGATGGAATTTAGACAAGGTGCGGCTGACTGTTTCCAGCTTCAGCCCCAAATAGCTGCCGATTTCCTCACGCGACATCCGCAAGATAAAATCATTGGCGGCGAAGCCTCGTGAATAGAGTCGCTGAGACAGGTTGAGCAAGAATGCTGCCAATCGCTCTTCAGCGCGCATATTGCCCAAAAGCAACATAACGCCCTGATCTCGGACAATTTCACGACTCATCAAGCGGAAAAAGTGAGAACGAAGGCTGGGAATATCCTGACCGAGTTCTTCAATATGTGTAAACGGAAGCTCGCATACCTCGCTGTCTTCCAAAGCCACAGCATCACAGCTGTGAATATGGGAACAAATCCCATCCATACCGATCAGCTCGCCCGACATAAAAAAGCCGGTTACCTGATCTCGTCCATCTTGGCTGGCGACTGTTGTCTTAAAGAAGCCCGCACGGATGGCAAACAAAGAGGTAAACGGCTCGCCGGCACGGAACAGGTATTCACCTTTTTTCAGACGGCGGCTTTGACGAATAACCGCGTCCAATTGTGAAAATTCGTTAGGCATCAGTCCTACAGGCAAACACAGCTCGCGTAAAGAACATGTGGAACACAAGGTTTTCATTTGATGTGTTGCATTGTGTGTGGCCATAACGCACCTTTAATTTGCTTAGTTCTCTCAATCCCTGATTAAGCCGAATAACTATTGACCCATGTCAAAGTCGGCATATCATTATGAGGCATTCTACCAAACTATCGAAATTTTGACTAAAATTTTCCCTAATTTCCTTACTTCATACTACAAGCCCCGACCATGAAAATCATCCCCATCTCAAATAACACCAACACAAACAATGAATTACCGGAATTCGACCGCGAATTGATTGCCAGTTTGCCATCAAGCGGTCCACGTTATACATCCTATCCGACCGCCGACCGCTTCCATGAAGGCTTTAAAGAAGCCGAATATATCCAAGCTTTAAACCTGCGCAACATGGGCGCGCTCAACAAACCCCTTTCGCTCTACATCCACATCCCCTTCTGCAATACCATCTGCTACTACTGCGGCTGCAACAAAATCATTACCAAAGACAAAAGCCGTGCCGATGCCTATATCCAATATCTGGAAAAAGAAATGGAGTTGCTGGCACCGCATTTGGGCGGACGACACCAGCTTGCACAACTCCACTTCGGCGGCGGCACGCCCACATTCCTGAGCGACGACCAACTCGAACGCGTATTCGACATGATCCGCAAATACTTCCAGCTGATTCCCAACGGCGAATACTCCATCGAAATCGACCCGCGCAAAGTCAGCCGCGAAACCGTCCTCAAACTGGGCAAACTCGGTTTCAACCGCATGAGTGTCGGTATTCAAGACTTTGACCCTAAAGTGCAGGAAGCCGTCAACCGCATTCAAAGTTATGAAGAAACCAAAGAAGTGATTGATGCCGCGCGTGAAGCCGGGTTTAAATCGGTCAGCGTCGATTTGATTTACGGCCTGCCGCACCAAAACACCGAAAGCATCAAAACCACCATCGATACGGTCTTATCCCTCGATCCCGACCGCCTTGCCCTTTACCACTACGCCCACCTGCCGCATATCTTCAAACCGCAACGCCGTATCGACACCAATGTCGTCCCCGGCAGCGAAGAAAAACTCGATATGCTGCAATATTGCGTTCAAACCCTGACCGAGCGCGGCTACGTTTTCATCGGTATGGACCACTTTGCCAAACCTGACGATGAACTCTCCATCGCCCTCAAAGAAGGCTTCCTGCAACGCAACTTCCAAGGCTACTCGACCTATGCCGACTGCGACTTGGTGGCGATCGGCGTGTCCTCTATCGGCAAAATCGGCAGCACCTACTCCCAAAACGAGCGCGACATCGATGCCTATTACGCAGCACTCGACGCCGGACACCTGCCCATCATGCGCGGCTACCAGCTTAATCAAGACGACATCCTGCGCCGTAACATCATTCAAGATTTGATGTGCCGCTTCTCGCTTGATTATCAAATTTACGAAAGCGTGTTCGGCATTCCGTTTAGCCGTTATTTCGCGGTCGAGCTGGAAGACATGAAACAACTGGAAACCCTCGGTCTGGTTCGTCTCAAACCGCACGGTCTGACCGTTACACCGAAGGGCCGTTTCCTGATCCGCAACATCGCCATGGTATTCGACTACCATTTGCGCCATAAAGAAACCAAAGCCAAATACTCACAAACCGTATAAACAGGAATGGAAAAGATGATATATTGGCCTGTCAATTATTAAAATAAGTTAATTTCTTATGTTTATGTTTTTAATAGGTATTTAGTTATTGCATTTTCAACAGAAACGACAAAGAACGGCTGTTTTTACAGCCGTTTTGTTTTGTATGAAATTGTTAAACCGTCTGATGACGCGCTTTATCAAACGGTTTTTTAGTCTTGTGTATATAAAAGGCGATTTTTGCCAATTTCCGCATTAGTGCAACAATGATTATCATCTTAGGCTTTTTTGCCGCTTCCAAATTGCTTACAAGTTGAGGAAATGCATTCATGCGGTAGGCAACAAGGGCAGGCATAAACAAAGCCCGTTTTAATTGGCGGTGTCCGTATCGGCTCAATCTGCCTTTTTTATTGACACTTGTCCCTGATTGTTCAATTTTTGGACTTAGACCGGCAAAGGCTACAAATTTATTCGCTGTTTCAAAATTCTTATCTGTCAAGTGTCTTAGTAGGATCACTGCGGTTTCTTTTCCTATTGCCGGTATGATTTGCAGGTTTTGATATTCGATATTTAGGCTTTCTTTCTGTTTTATCATGCCATCTATCCGCTTTGATGTCTGATCTATTTTTTCTTCAAGTAGTTCTATGATTGCTTCATGGGTTGATTTTATGTAGATGTCTTTTGCAGTATGCAACCTGTTTTGTGTTTCTTTTTGCTGTTCCTTGAGTTGTTGCAGCAGATTAACCAACTTATAGAGTATTGGATTTTCAGACGGCCTAAACGGTGTCAGTTTGTCTAAGTGTCGGTTTGCAAATTCGGCGATAAGTTTTGAATCTGCTTTGTCTGTTTTGGTATGGCTAAACTGACTTTTTGCGTATTCTTTTATTTTCAAGGGATTAATTACATAAACGGTATAGAGTGCGCTCAAATATTCTGCCGCCTGTTCGTAGTAAATGCCTGTTGCTTCCATACTTATGGCAATTTTTCTGATTCTTTTTGTTTTTATCCAATTAATCAGATTCTCAAATCCTTCTGTATTATTTGATATTTTTATATAGTCTTTGTTTCCTTTAGTTGTAATCAATGTTGCGTCTATCGTGTCTTTAGATACGTCTAAACCTATTACATTCATTTCATTTTCCTTATTTATTCAGCCTGATACGGCTATGATGATATTCAATCTTTAAGGTAATTGGACGGTTCGACATATCTTTTCCTCAGTTTTTAACTCTGGTCGTTATACTGTCTAAACCGCCCAGGCTTTTGTTTTGCGCTTAAACAAAAACCTGTAAACCGTCTTAATTAAAACGATTTACAGGTTTCAATTTAATTTACCCAATTTCAAAAAGGCGGGAGTTCCCGCACCCCGTTGATATTTATTTAACCGTTGATTCCGCTTAGGCTACATCAACAATTAAATAAATATCTCTTAACTGCCGACCTTTGCACCGTTTTGGAATCCTGTTGTTTCGCCTGCTTCAACATAGCCGTCATACATCAGATTTTGAGGGCTTTTACCGCCCATCGTAAGCACTTGTCCATTTTCAGGCGCGTAGGCTGTCTGCGGTGCTGTTTGTGGCTGTTGTACGGTTTGATGCTCGTCCTTGTACGGGTTAAACGGCAAGCCATTTTTGACGTAGTCTTTGCACATGACTTTTGTGATTTCTTTCAGCGGTGTGCCCTGGCTTGAGTAACAGGTACATCCGCTTTTGCCGCCATCGACACAGCCAACAGGGTATTCAAATGTTTTGACTTGGCGGACGCCGTTGTAGATGGGTTTGCTTTCGGGTTTTTCGACGAGTGTAGGTACAAAATCTTCAGGTTTGAGATTTTGCCCTATATCGGCAGTCGCAGGACTAGTTTTTGGTTCTACGCCATCTACATCGGATGCGGCTATTGTTGACGTTGTTTGCTGTTCATCCGCGCTAAATCGTTTGCTCATGTTGTTTATCGTGTAAAGCGTGAAGCCTATTAAAAGGGGAATAAACAGGACAACGAATATCAGGCTTTTGGGAATGCGACGTTTCGGCTTAGTATGCACTTCAGCAGACTTGTACATGCCAAAAGACTTTTTAGGAACTACAAACGTCCGCTCAATGGCTTTAGCAATATTTACGCTGCTATCGGGCTGGTCAACGCATTCGTTCCATTCGTAAAGCTTACGTCCCACTGGCTTGATTGAAACGTGCATATGCCTTTGAACGAGCTTTCTTACGAAACTATCAAGATAACTTGGATGTTGAGTAATCAGGACAATATCTAAACCATGATGTCGATGTAATGCCAAAGCTTCTATAAATGGAGGTACTTTTGAAGCTGCTGAACGTGTGCCCATCAGCCTTTGCACTTCGTCTATGATGACGAGCGAGCCATAAGGGAGAAAATCTTGAAATGGCTTTTCTTTAATTTGTTCATCTGTAAGTTCTTCATGTTCTATCTTCAATTCAGGAATGCCGTTGACGAACAATGGACGTTTTTTCTTTACTCCGTCTTTATCAGTAAAATGTGTGTAGCTTTCGTCTGTCATAAGCATATTGACGACAGAGCTAGTTTTTCCGCTACCTGGTACACCAGTTTGTAAAATAATCACTTAGCTTTTCCCCCTGGAATAAAGGATAGTTTGCTGATACTTTGCATGGCAACGTTAAATGCAAATGCACCGAATATCAGACCTAATGCATGGCCGAAACCTGCCATCATGACAATTTGAAGAATGTCTGACGGCATTGAGTTGAACTGATTTTTTACGTAGTCTTTTATAAAACCTAATCCAACTGTAAAACCTGTATAAGTTACAAAACTAATGCCAAGGGCAATAAATACTTTTGCAACAATATAGGTTAATAGCCTTTGTAATATGGCGAAAAACGCAGCTTTCATGCTTTAATCCTTTCTACTTGAAAACATGATATATGCTGCTGCTACCGCAGCGATACCAATCACAAGGAATCGGATCATTTCGGCAAAATTACAAATCATGTCATATTTAAATTCCGTGGTTATGCCCAAATAGGTTGCAGTTCTTGGAGCAGGGCAAACACCATTATCGGGTAGAAAGAAATCAGGGCTAAATGTTGTATCGTTATTTGTATGAGGAATTTTGAAAGGTTCTTCTTGTTCCTCTACATCGCCTTTTTCTGAACAAGCTAATATGTCAGGGAAAACATTACAAAGTAAGCCTTTTGATTCTTCTTTCTTGTCATCTTTTTTATCTTCTTTTCTTTTATCTTTATCAGATGGATCATCATCCGGATCAGGCTTATCATCTGGACGTTTATCAGGCTTATCATCAGGTTTTTTATCGGGCTTTCCATCAGGATTAGGCGCAGGATCTGGATCAGGCTTTGTATTGGGTGCTTCAGATCCGCCCGGTGTCAAATCAGGACGTTGAGTAGTTGCGACTTCTGCCGTTGTATTGCCGTTGGAGTCTTTGCCGAAAGTTATGGTAATTTGAACCGGTTTACCGTTTTCGGGAGTGACAGGGCCAATTGTTACAACAGTACCGGCAGGGACTGATACTTTTTCGTTATATTCTGGTTTGCCTGTGCCTTCTACAAATGGCGTGGGGTTACTATCTATTGATGGGGTTGCGATTTTTAGGAATTCTTGAGAATCCAAGACTGTAGGGAATGTACCTTCTTTCAATTTGAAAGAAATAGAGCTACGTGAATCACTACCATTTGAAACTGAACAACTTCCGCCGTTTAAATCGAATAAGCATTTACTAACATTATATTTAAGATATTCTTTATTGCCATCATCAACTAAATATTGCCTACGTTCAGGCCAATAATTATTAGCCATCGCTTCCATTTTCGATTGCATCAAAAATTCTGCTTCAGACCTACTTTTTCCTCCGAGTTTATATGCTCTGATGATTGAAGAATCAACACCTGTACATTCATATTCTTTATATATTTCATTTGGATATTCGCCCCTTCTATCCCAAATGCACAATTTATTATCCCAATATTTAAGGAATTCTTCAGATTTTTCATCATATTTGTAGCCAGCAGATTCAATTGGGGATTTAACAGCTTGATAAGCTTCGTAGGCAAGCAGTGCGCCGCCTATGTAGAGATTGCCTCGACTTGAAACGGCTAGTTTTGCGCCACTTTTAACTAGACCGAATGCGCCAGAAAGGACGGCTTTTCGGGATACTTGGGCTTCAACCGTTGCATTTACAGTTTGTTTTGCCAAATACCCTTCATAGCGAGCCTTCATAGCTTCCGTTTGAAATTTACGATATAGATTATCAGAAACAGACCTATTCCAAGGCTGCTTATCCCAGTGTGCTGTATGCTGACCATTATAAGTAACTGATTTACCTTTAATATTAATATCGCCAGCAAATAAATAAGAACTTCCCAAAAAAAAGAAGAAAAACAAAATTAATTTATTCATTTCGTACTTTTTCTATTTCCTTCTTCTCTTCTATAGATCTATTTAAATCAGCCATGAACTTAACCATATCAGGATCTGATGGACTCGGTTTTTTTGGACTTGTATTCATTAAATAAAAATCATCGTTATCCGATAATTTATTATTAGATTTAAATTTATTTTGAATAAAACCTAATAAATTTATAACTAGATAAGATACCATCATGAAATATCTAATTTCATTAGGAATAAAAATAATATTTAAAAAATACAATAAATAGAGAAGAACAAAAACAAGATTAAAAATTCTAATAAACATAATACTAACTTTCGTAATGGTTGCTGAAAGTTAGATTATATCGCTTCTTCATTAAAACGAACCATAACCACTGTCTATCATGTCTTCAACCGTACTATCTTCAGGCATAAGACCGGCATCAATAAGGAAATTTAAATAATCCTGATGTTGGTCATAACCATCTGACCAAACCCTATCCATATACTCTTCATGCGTTTCATGATCAGAGTCAGGCTCCATAAAGTCACCGAAGCCATAATCTGCCCCGCCATAACTAGCTCCTTGTTCATACTCAAAATCATCTTCCATATCATTACCTATTTAAAAATCATCCAGCCCACCACGACCGGAACAAACACACCTAGATAAAAATAAAAATCCATCATGGTTTTACCTTAATTTCTGCCATATCAACCTAATACCCCAAACCGCTGCCATGATGGCAACAACTGACCAGCCTATATAGGATCCGTCCTTCATGCTGTCTATTGGGTTACATTCTGGCAATTCAGCTTTTAAAATCTGTTCCCCATATTTCCAGCCAAACTTATTAAAATTGAGCTGATATAGCTTTCCGTCATCGCCAATTTTGGGAGGCACTAAACTGAAATAGACGTTTTCGGCATCCTGACGGGTTGCATAACAATTATTTCCGACTTGGTAGCCCATTATTAAATACTCATGTCAATTAGTATTCAGACGACCTTTAAGGGGTCGTCTGAAATATGCTTCAAATTAGCGCAATACGCGGCGGATCAGCTGGATAGCAAAGATTGAAGCGATAATACCCAGTACGATGGCCGCAACGGATAATGCGTCAGTTTTGGCAGTAGCCAAGTCGGTTTTAACGCTTTCAGGTACTTCGGCCAATGCTTGAGTAGCGAAAGCCAGAGGAGCTGCGGCAACAACGGCCAGTTTTGCGCCGTATTTACGGCAAGTGTTCATCAATTTCATGATGTTTTCCTTAACGAAATGTTTAAAAAAATGTGTTAGCGGGCTATGTGAAGGTTTTAGAGACCGCCCGCCGAGCCTCTTAAACTTAATCTTCTTTTGTATAAAAACTAAAAATTAAAAATTCGCCGCCGATTTCTTCAATCGCCGAACTGAAAGCATCTTCATAACTTTCATATTGACCGGCAGATTTAATGTTAGGCGTAAAGCCAATATCGCCGAATGGATCGGGATAGATAAATTCATGGTTTTCGAGTTCTTGTACAATAAATTTTTGCTGATACTTACTCATGATTCAGCCTTTCTTAGGCTTTGGGCGCTGCGCCTTTAACTTGGAAATCAAGCAATTTTGGAACAAGGCCTTTACCTGTTGATTCCATTGCAACGGTTACGTCAACCGCGCATGGGAATTTAAGATTTTTCAGCTTGTCGAAATTATGGCTATCGCCAAATTTCATGCTTGCCGCGGTAAAGCCTACGGCATTGCCGTTTGAAGGCATAGGGCTGGCTACCAAAACAGTGCAAGAATCGATTTTGTTACCGTCGATTTCGCCTTTGAATTGTTTTGCTCCCAAAAGGGTTGCTGAATACGTGGTTACTTGGCTTTGCTCAAACATTTTGAATTTCCTTTACTTGTTTAAAAAATTTGAAATAATTTTCTCTTCGAGTTCGATGTCTTTAATGTGTTGTTTTTCCCTATCTTGTGGGAATGCGGTTTCTTTCTCATCAAGCAAATCATCAAGTAATGTTTGCATGTTCAAATCATCAATTGCTTTTTGCTCTTCGTGTATATACTGAATCTTTTGTGTCTGATCTCTACAATCGTATTGTTCAGGTTGTAACCCTTTGGGATAACCTTCAATGCCTTTTACAAGTTCATCGACGATTTTTGTATCATCCCAGCCTATATCGCGGAGGAAATTAACCATTTTTCCAACCTGATTACGCGCATGGAACAGTTTGTGATCGAAAGATAAATTTACTGTTTCTGTCTTGGCATCCATCCGCTTGGCTTCTGTTTTGAATATCGCCGTACATATCGGATAAGCACCGCCAAGATACGAACCGGGATAAAGCAAAACATCTAAGGGAATTTCTATATCGCCCGCACGAAATTCAGTTTCAAACCTGACCCATGGACTATTGACATCGCCAAATTGTTTTCCTTTCTCATAAACGCGAGTGAATTTTGAATTGCCGCGTTTACCTACATAAAAGGTTTTGCCGCTACCATCATCATTGCGCCATGCAGTACCTCGACATTCGCTTTTAGGCCTCATGTTATGAACGTCAAAATGACCGTTGTCATGATCAAGTAATGCTTGATCGGGTGTGTATTCGCCGTTAAAAAAATCATGGGCCACATCAACACGGGTAATTTTTGGACGTATGCACTTACTTAAAAACTCATACAGTCGGTTTTCCCAACCGGGTATAGCAGCCTGACAACCTGTACCATTCAATTCAACTAGCATTGTTTCTCGCTGACCGCCATAATGAACCTTGCCATATTCGACGTTATCCGGGCCTAGTTGGTAACAGCTTTTATAGAAAAACTTTCCTTTGAACGGTAATTTTTGGGTAATGCCAAAACCGAAAATTTCTTCTAACAGCTCGCTATACTTCACAACAAATTCCGTATCGGATACCAATCCTTTGCCTGTTACTTTCGGCAAACTGTCTTCGTGAATCGTAAAAGTGATTTGGTCAATAAATGCGCCGTCATCCCTTCCTCTTCTTAACGGTATTTCAATGAATTTGCCTTTTCCATCCGATACGAAATGACTGAAATATTCAAACTTAAAATCTTGGTTATCCGATTTTTCCGCACCCTTCGGATTAGGGGTTTTATTTTGCTCCCCCCCTATTAGCCTAGGGGGGCAGCCTTCGGCGGTTGTCGCAGCCTTGCCGTCCGCTGACGCGGCCGCCATGTCTGCGCCTACCGCCACGGCTTTATATTCCAAGGCTTTCACGGTTGCATTCCTTATCCATCAGTTCTTTTACAAACAATCTGCCGCATTCATACGCTTCGTTTTCGGTTTTTTGTTTCAAAGTCGGATTGCGGATAGGGAAACAAACTGTTTTGATGCATTGGGATTCGTTGTCTTTATCCCTGAACACTTTCAAGATGTATGCTTTCGGGAAAGATAAGGGTTCGGGATTGACGGTATAGAAAATAAACATGATTAAGCCCCTTCACTGGCTAGAGTTAAGGGGCTTTACAAGAATTAAGAATATGCGCCCCTGATGGAACGCAATATATAAGGTCGTCTGAAAATTTTCAGACGACCTTTGTTTTTATTTTCAATACTTTCGGGTAACATAAAACCATACTTTCCGCTTTATCAGAATTCAAAGTTAATTTGTATAGGCGCGTATCCTATGGTTACCGAACAGCAAAACGATATCCTCAGCATCAATCAAGTACAGCTTCTCCTTGCTGAAAAACGCACGGCACTTGCTATCATGCGTACGGGCATTGCCGTTTTCGCACTCCCTTTGTCTATTTTCAGTGCGCTGATTGCGACATCGAAATGGTACGAGGCCGTTGATGTTTGGCCTTTGCTCGTACTGGTCAGTCTGATGAACATCAGCTTGATTATTTTCTCGGTCTATCTGATTACCCGCTCGCTCCGTAGAATGCACCAATATGACCGGCTGATTGCCGATATCAAATACAACAATCAGTCTTTGCGCAAACTGATTAAGTCATAAAATGCAGATAGTTGGGGCTGAACATAGGTTGTCTGAAAATCAAAATATAGCGGAACTCCAAATATGTATTAAAACATGATTCTGTCAAACATACCGTAATTGCTCTTGGAGATGTTACTGTATACTTTGCTCCCCCCATTTGAATCGATACGATACCATTGCAGTAATTGAGATTAAAATGAACAACAAATATAAAGAATGGATAAAAATCATACTGCTCCCTCATTTAATAACGGCTATTTTTTTAGGGCCGGCAATAATTGTTTTTTGGTCAGGTGGATTTATCGGTCTCTATTCTGTTATAAACGTGTTCAGTGAATTAGGTTCGCTTAAATATTATATTTATATTGGAATTCCTTTAATTTTTATAATGTTCTTACTTGGGTTTTATTGGAAAAATCTGACAATAGGGAAGATACTGACCTCTTCTGCGATATATTTATGGTTTCTCTTAGGTTTTTTATGCCTAGGGTGGCAGATATAAACTTATTGAAATGATCAACTCAATTGGATATTAGGAACCCTGCTGGATACACCGATCGTGTGTAGACAAATACGAATGCAGTCTGCAATTTTGGTTTGTCCGGTCTCTTGTCTCAAACGCTTTTAAAATATGGAACAACCTGATTTTTTCCCCATTCCCAGCCCCTGCATCGGCGTCTGCGAAGCCAATGCCAAAGGTTATTGCAAAGGCTGCCTGCGCAGCCGGGAAGAGCGCTTGTACTGGCTCCAGATGACCGACAGCCAAAAGCATCAAGTCATGCACCTTCTATCCCTCAGGAAAGCCAAAATCCGCAACCGCAAAACAGAAAAGCCCGACACGGGCGAATATCCGGTTCAAAACCTGCTCGATTTCTAAATTGCCCTTGCCTACCGCACACCACAATAAGGAAAAACATGAAAAAACTGCTTGCCTGCCTGCTTGTACCATTGACTGTCCTCACCCTGGGCGCCTGCAAACCCGCTGCAACTTCACCCGAAAGCAAACCTGCCGAACTTAACTGGCAGCAGCCTAAACTGACCAGCAATGTTTGGAAAATCAGCAAAGAAGGCCAACCAGACTCCTATCTGTTCGGCACCATCCACATGGGGAAAACCAATCAGACCTTGTCTTCCGATGCCCTCAAACTGTTGCAATCCACCAACCAACTGACCACAGAAGTTGACGCATTGCCGGACAGCAGTCCGGAAACAAAAAAAATGTATCAAAAATACTTCAAAGAAGTCATGAGTACCGAACCGCTCAGCCGCAAGCTTGGCAAAGCAGATTTCCGTCTTTTACAAGAAATCTATTCAAAAAATGAAGAAAGCCGACCCATCGCCAGAATTGCCGACAAACTCCACCCGTGGGCAGCATTGGTTTTTGCCGGCAGCGCATTTCCCCAAGGATATAGCGCAGAAACCGGTGCAGATATGTTGCTGACCAACGCAGCAGTCAATATCAACAAACCGCGTGGTTCATTAGAAAGCTTGGACGATGTTACCGCGATCTTCAAAGCCCAGCCTGAAGAAACCATGCTCAACTTTCTGAAAGCCAGCATTAAAACCAATAAAGAAGAAACAGAAGATATCAAAAAACTCCATCAAGCCTATTCAGGCGGCCGCTTTGAAGAACTCATTCCACTTTTGGAAGAAACCGAACAACGCACCCTCAAACTTGTTGATACCAAGTACGCCAAAGCCATGTCCGATTGGCTGAAAAACGACCTCCTGATCCGCCGCAACTTGGCATGGCTGCCTGAAATCCGCAAGCAATCCGCCAAACAAAGCACCCTCTTTGCCGTCGGTATTGCCCATTTACCCAGCGAAAAAGGCTTAATCGAACTATTGCGTCAAGAAGGCTATCAAGTTACCCCGGAACCTAAGGTTTTAATTTGGCAATAAACCTTATCAGCAAACGACAAGGCCGTCTGAAAGTCTTTCTTTCAGACGGCCTTTATTCAATCTCTATTAAATCAAGCAGTAAGCAATGTTGAGCGTAACAATCAATCGCCCAATGCCGCTACCATCACCGCTTTAATCGTATGCATCCGGTTTTCTGCCTGATCAAACACGATGCTGGCTTCGCTTTCAAAGACTTCTTCCGTTACTTCCACACCATTCAGGCCGAATGTCTCATAAATCCATTCGCCGACTTTGGTTTCACGATTATGGAAAGCAGGCAGGCAATGCATAAACTTGACTTGCGGATTTTCAGCCGCGGCCATTAATTCGGGCGTAACTCGGTAATCTTTCAGCAAATCGATACGTTCCTGCCACGCCTCTTTAGGCTCACCCATGCTGACCCACACATCGGTATGGATAAAATCCACGCCTTTCACGGCTTCCTGCACATTCTCCGTCAACAGAATCCGTCCGCCGGTCTCTTTGGCAACAGCCTGCACTGTCTCGATAATGTTTTCAGACGGCCACAAACTTTTCGGTGCACCGATACGCACGTCCATGCCCAGTTTCGCAGCCAACACCAGCAACGAATTGGCCATGTTGTACCGCGCATCGCCGACATAGGCAAACGCAATCTGGTTCAAAGGCTTGTCGCTATGCTCGCGCATCGTCAGCGCATCAGCGAGCATTTGGGTCGGGTGGAACTCGTTGGTCAAACCATTGAACACAGGCACGCCTGCATACTTGGCCAGCTCTTCCACCACATCCTGTCCAAAACCGCGATATTCGATACCGTCAAACATCCGCCCTAAAACACGCGCCGTATCCTTAATGCTTTCCTTATGCCCGATTTGGCTGGCAGACGGCTCCAGATAAGTTACCCCTGCCCCTTGATCGCGCGCGGCCACTTCAAACGCGCAACGGGTGCGGGTTGATGTTTTCTCAAAAATCAGGGCAATGTTTTTTCCCTGCATCCGCTGCACCTCGCGCCCTGCTTTTTTAGCAGCTTTCAATTCGGCGGCAAGGTCAAGATAGGTAGTGATTTCTTCCGGCGTAAAATCCAAAAGTTTTAAAAAATGGCGGTTTTTCAGGCTCATGTCTTATTTCTCTTTTTTCTAGCGTGGGCGTTGCCCAACATTTTTCTCCATGCAGATTTCGTCGGGCTTCCACCGACCTTCTGCTGCTCAATTTTTTTTAACGTGCGAAGCCTGCTAATAGTGCAGCCCCTTATCCTCTATCAAAACAAGGCCGTCTGAACCTCGCCTCGCTCCAAAGCAAGCAACGATTGTTTGCGATTCAAACCGCCTGCGTAGCCGGTCAGCTTGCCGTCGCTGCCGATAACGCGGTGACAGGGAATCAAGATAGACACCTTATTCTGCCCGTTTGCAGCGGCAACAGCGCGAATGGCTTTAAGATTACCCAACTGCTGCGCCTGCTCCTTGTAGCTGCGCGTTTCGCCGTAAGGAATGGTCAGCAGCGCATTCCACACCTGCTGCTGAAAAGCTGTACCTATCGTTTCCAAAGGTGTCGCAAAAACTTTCAGACGGCCTTGAAAGTATAAATCCAATTCTTGGCGTAAAAGTTGCGTTTGCTCATTTTCTTGGAAAATAAACTGCCCGTGCAAAGCTTTTTGGACAGCCATGATTTCCTGTTCCATATGCTTCTGCCCGACAAATTCCAGCAGACACAAACCCTTACTGCCGAACACCGCCAACATCTCGCCCAACGGCGTAGCAACCGCAGCCGCAGTCAGTTCGTGCGGACTTTCAGGATAACGCGTTTCCAACAGTCGGATAGCTCGGCGGATACGGACATATTCTTCAGGCGCGCAACCGATACAGTCAATAAAATCCTGCTCGAACTGCTTGGCTTTGTGTTCCGTAAACCGCTCGTGTATCAGGGCTTCAAGGTCGGCGGAAAAGTCTGTTTCCAATAGTTCTCGGATTTCATTCCACTTTGCTGGAAGCGCATCTAAAGAAGGCAGAGTAATCATCTGCATTTACTCCCGATAATCAACAAACCCCAAACGATTACCCGACGGATCAAAAAATTCCACAGCCCATCCGGTACGAATACGGAAAGGTTCACTTAGAAAACGGATATTTCTACCCTGTAACGCCGCATACTTCGCCCGCACATCATCCACTTCAATCCACACGGCAGGCGTCATATTAGGAAATTTTTTCCGCTCTTTAAGAATAATAGCAGCTTCTTCTTCGCCCACCCGAAAAGCAACCATACCGCTTTCGGAAAAGTCGAATTTAACGGGCAAATCCAGTACATCTTGATAAAAACGGCAACTAGTAGCCAGATCATCTGCAGGAAAGAAAAAATTATCGTACTTCAATTTTTCTCCTTATCAACTAATTGTTATCGCAGTATTACTTAAGAAAAATATACACCATTTTATCAGGCTAATATCCTACTTTTTCAGACGGCCTTTTTCACTTCAACAAACGTTTCAACATACCTTCATACACTGCCGACAGTTTCGGAATATCTTCCAAACGTACGTTTTCGTTGATTTGGTGGATGGTCGCGTTAGACGGGCCTAACTCGATGAGTTCTTTGGCAATGGCTTTGATGAAGCGTCCGTCCGAAGTGCCGCCGGTAGTGGACAATTCAGCTTCAACGCCACAAATCTCGGCAATGGCTTCGCGCGCCACATCGGTCAGTTTGCCCGCGTGGGTTAGAAAAGGTTGGCCTGAACAAGACCACTGCAAATCGTATTGCACACCGTGTTTATCCAAAATGGCGTGAACGCGTTGTTTCAGCCCTTCTTCGGTGGACTCGGTAGAGAAACGGAAATTGAATTTGACGTTCAGCTCGCCCGGAATCACATTGGTCGCGCCTGTGCCGCCGTTGATATTGGAAATTTGGAAACTGGTCGGCGGAAAGTATTCGTTGCCCTCGTCCCAGACTTCTTGTGTCAACTCTAACAAGGCCGGGGCAAAAGTATGCATGGGATTGATTGCCAAATGCGGATAGGCAATATGGCCTTGCTTGCCTTTGACGGTCAGATTGCCCGACAACGAGCCGCGTCGGCCGTTTTTCAACATATCGCCCAGTTTATCCACGGCAGTCGGTTCGCCGACGATACAGTAATCAATCAACTCGCCGCGCGCTTTCAACACATCAACGACTTTGGTCGTACCGTCCAGCGCATCGCCCTCTTCGTCGGAAGTAATCAGGAGCGCAATGCTGCCTTGATGATCGGGATATTCGGCAACGAATCGCTCGCAGGCGGTAACGAAACAGGCAATGCTGGTTTTCATATCCGCCGCGCCGCGGCCATACAGACGGCCTTCACGCTCGGTCGGTTCAAACGGTGGCGAATCCCATTTTTCAACGGGGCCTGTTGGCACGACGTCGGTATGTCCGGCAAAGCAGAACACCGGAGCCTGCGTACCGCGGCGCAACCAAACATTTTTGGTGTCGCCAAAATGAAGCTCTTCTACGGCAAAACCGATTTTTTGCAGGCGTTCGGCCAGCAGCTGTTGGCAGTTTTGATCATCCGGCGTAACGGATGGGCGGGAAATCAGCGCTTTGGCAAGCTCTAGGGATTGGGTCTCGGTCATATTTGTTCACTTTGAGAAACAGGCCGTCTGAAACGTTCTGAATATGATTTTCAGACGACCTTGAGTTCATTTGAATATACTGAATGGGCAGTCTGCCTTTCGGTATTCTGAGTTATTTTCCATGGCAAGCTTCATACAGCGGCAGTAAGTCTTCCACTGTTTCCACTATCCATTTCGCGACATCCTGCTTGCCCAAATCATCGCGTTCGATGTGTTTCCCGATACAGAAGAAATCTTTGTCGTCTCGAAGCTTTCTATCGCCGTCGCTTTGTTGGGAGATGGTACGATAATCATCATATTCGCTTTCCGCACCGTGCCACATATCGAATGAAGCGTATTTTTCAGTGTCAAAATTATCCAGCCAACGGTTGTAATCAGGCAGTGCAATGGGGGAAACATCGGCTTTATAGCAATGCCAGTCCAAGCTGACGCTCAAACGGCGGCGATTTAGCAAAATCGATAAAATCGCTGCGGAATTTTTATATTGTTCGTATTTGAAATACGCAAAGAAATGAGCGCGTACCTGCCAGCCGTTACACCAGCGTTCGATATGCGGCGGCGCGAACGGTGCACCCAATTCGGCGGCAACCTGCTGGATCAGCTGCTGCCATACCTGCCAGTTTTCTTTATAGTCTGCCTTGATTTGCGGAATGCTTTCAGGCTGGTATTTTTTAAGCTGGGAAAACTGGAAAAAAGGGATATTGAACAAATCGCAACTTTTTGGGGTCAGCATAGTGTATTCCTTAAGACGATTGTTTCAGACGGCCTTATTTGCGGCGGCGTGCGGCCATAATTTCGCCGATTTCGGTCAATTTTTCTTTGGGGATAAAGGTTTTGCCCATATCAAACAGCGGCTCTTCAATCGCCAGATGAACATCATATCCTGCGACAAAACGTTTGAATGCTTCGGCATCAGGAATATAGGCATTGTCTGCTTCAAGCTTGGCAAATTCAGCTGCTACGCCGTCCCAGTTGCTATGCAGACTGACATGTTGGCGCAACAGCTCGTCAACGCTTTCTTGAGCTTGCGGCGCATATTGCAACAAAAGCGGAAAGAAGTTTTCTTCTTCGTCTTCATGGTGCAACGGCGCGGCAACGTTGAAATACTGGGCAATTTGGCGAATGGTTTGCAAAACAACCTGATTGCAGCCGTTTTCGGCGATATAGTCCGACAACATGGCAACCTGATTGCAGAAACGGCGCACTTTGCCGTGGCAGGCGTACAGCATTTCAATGGGTTCGGCAAAAGTAACGCTTTTGGTTTCAAACGGATTCATGGTTTTGAGGTTTTATTCTTAAATTAATGTTTCCAGATTATAACAAAACAGCCTGCACAAGGCAGGCTGTCTGTTTTCGAGCTTGAGGCGGATTAGTCAACCAAAGTAACTTTACCGTTCATCAAAGCGCCGTGACCTGGGAAGGTACAAGCGAATTTGTATTCGCCGCCGGCCAATTTAGCAGGATCCAGAGTCAGGGAAGCTTCTTCGCCGCCGCCAACCAGTTTGGTGTGGGCAACAACGCGTGCGTCGTCAGGTTTAACGTAGTCAGTTGCAGCAGCACCGGCACCGTCTTTGAAAATACCGTCCATGTCTTCGGCTTTACCGATGACGATGTTGTGACCCATGCTTTCTTTAGGTTGGGTACCAGTGTGTTTCAAAGTGATGGTGAATTCTTTACAAGCTTTACTTACTTGGATTTCTTTAGTGTTGAACTGCATAGCGTCGTTGGCTTCAACAGTAGTTGCGCAGTTGCCGGCAGCAGGAGCAGCGGCAGCATCGGCTGGAGCAGCTTCAGAGGCAGGAGCGGCATCGGCAGGTGCAGTAGTTTCTGCAGGAGCAGCTTCAGAAGCAGCGGAAGCAGCAGGTGCTTCAGCAGGTTTTGCAGCTTCTTGAGAGCATGCAGCCAAGCCGATAACGGCAGCGGAAATCAGAGCCAGATAAGCTTTCATTGATGTATCTCCTAATGATGAGAGTCTTGTTAAGTTCTATTAATAGAACCCGCGCGAATATATTAACAAAGGCAAATGTCAAACTTAAACTTATTCACGCAGAGTGATAAGAAATTCAGACGTTATTTTGCTACAAACTTCACACGAAATCAAAATTTCAGGCCAAGTTTACATCAGTTTACCTAAAAGAAAACAGTTACTGTTTAGGTCGTATTTCTTTAGTATTAGATGCTATCGGTCAAATGAAATAAGTTTTAACATTTATTAACCATAATCTCATTCGGCATGATTTTAGCGGCTGTGCTTGCGTACCAATTCTGCCAATGCCGCTGCCAATTCGGGATGCTTGCCTTCCAATTTGGCCGCAGCCGCATCGAAGCTGTCCAAAGCAGCCTCGCTCAATCGCAAGCTGTTGGTTTTCGGCTGAGGAGGAGGTTTGGGGACCACCCTGACCACCACCTCCCGTATTCCGTCATGCAATGCTTGCAACTTGGGCAACATGGCAGGCAGGATCATTTTCAAACGCGAAGCAGCCATATTGTTGGCGGCCAGCAAAACCAGTCTTCCGTCTTCAATACAGGCCGTCTGAAAATGCGGATGCAGGTTGGCCGGCAAAACCGTTTTGATTTTTGCATCCAATTTCTGCCATTGTTGCGATTGTTGCAACAAGCCCGCCAATAAGTGGTCGCGCTTGCCCAATTGTGCTAAATCCATATATTTCAGACGGCCTTTCAGTAAGTTAACCAAATAATTACAATTGAAATACAGCAAAACCACCTTTATTTCAAACAGCATTACCGCGTTATACAAGCGCTTGTGTTAAAATCCCAATTTCGCCCACTATTATATCAAGGCGCAGGAATTATTCATGCTGACAAACATTGCTAAGAAAATCTTCGGCAGCCGCAACGACCGCCTGCTGAAACAATATCGTAAATCCGTTGCTAAAATCAATGCACTCGAAGAACAGATGAAAGCGTTGAGCGACGCAGATTTACAGGCCAAAACCGCCGAATTCAAACAACGCCTCGCTGACGGACAAACGCTAGATGATATTTTGGTTGAAGCCTTTGCCGTCTGCCGTGAGGCATCCCGCCGCGTATTGGGCATGCGCCACTTCGATGTACAACTGATCGGCGGTATGGTCCTGCACAACGGCAAAATCGCCGAAATGCGTACCGGTGAAGGTAAGACATTGGTGGCCACCCTTGCCGTTTACCTGAATGCATTGTCAGGAAAAGGTGTACACGTCGTTACCGTCAACGACTACCTCGCCTCCCGTGACGCAGGCATTATGGAGCCGTTGTACAATTTCTTAGGCTTGAGCGTCGGCGTGATCGTAGCCGATTTGCAACCTTTCGAACGCCAAACCGCTTACGGTGCCGACATTACTTACGGCACCAACAACGAATTCGGCTTCGACTACCTGCGCGACAATATGGTTACCGACCAATACGACAAAGTTCAGCGCGAATTGAACTTTGCCGTTGTCGACGAAGTGGACTCCATTCTGATCGACGAAGCACGTACGCCGCTGATTATTTCCGGCCAGGCAGATGACAACATCCAGCTCTACCGCGTGATGGATGCCGTTCCAGCCCACCTTATCCGCCAAGAAACCGAAGAAGGCGAAGGTGATTACTGGGTAGATGAAAAAGCACACCAAGTTATCCTGAGCGAAGCCGGTCACGAACACGCCGAGCAAATCCTGACCCAAATGGGCTTATTACAGGAAAACGATTCGCTCTACTCTGCCGCCAATATTTCCCTGATGCACCACCTCATGGCGGCATTACGTGCGCACACCCTGTTCCACAAAGACCAACACTACGTCATTCAAGACGGTGAAATCGTGATTGTGGACGAATTCACCGGCCGTCTGATGGCCGGTCGCCGCTGGTCCGAAGGCTTGCACCAAGCCGTTGAAGCCAAAGAAGGCGTAGAAATCAAACGCGAAAACCAAACGCTTGCATCTATTACCTTCCAAAACTACTTCCGCCTGTACAGCAAACTGTCCGGTATGACCGGTACGGCCGACACTGAAGCCTTCGAGTTCCAAAGCATTTACAACCTCGAAACCGTCATCATCCCGACCAACCGTCCTGTCCAACGTAAAGACTTCAACGACCAAATCTTCCGCTCAGCCGAAGAAAAATTTGAAGCCGTTGTCAAAGATATCGCCGAATGCCATAAAAACGGCCAACCGGTTTTGGTCGGTACAACCAGCATCGAAAACTCCGAACTGGTTTCTGACTTATTACATAAAGCAGGTCTGTCGCATAACGTTCTGAACGCCAAAGAACACGAGCGCGAGGCATTGATTGTGGCTCAAGCCGGTAAAGTCGGCGCGATTACCGTTGCCACCAACATGGCCGGCCGCGGTACCGATATTGTCTTGGGCGGCAACCTCAAACATCAAATCGAAGCCATCCACGCCGATGAAACCCTGAGCGAACAGCAAAAACAAGCGCAAATTTCCGCCCTTGAAAGCGGTTGGCAAGCCGAACACGACCAAGTTGTGGCCGCAGGCGGTTTGCACATTATCGGTACAGAACGCCATGAAAGCCGCCGTATCGACAACCAGTTGCGTGGTCGTGCCGGCCGTCAGGGCGACCCCGGCTCCAGCCGTTTCTATCTGTCGTTTGAAGACCCATTGCTACGCCTCTTTGCACTCGACCGTGCCGCCGCCATCCTCAACCGCCTGGCACCTGAGCGCGGCGTCGCCATCGAACACGGTCTGCTGACCCGTCAAATCGAAGGCGCACAACGTAAAGTCGAAGGCCGCAACTTCGATATGCGTAAACAGGTTTTGGAATACGATGACGTTGCCAATGACCAACGTAAAGTGATTTACCATCAACGTAACGAAATCCTGACCAGCAAAGACGTCAGCGATTTGACCCGCGAAATCCGCGCCGACGTTATCAGCGACTTGGTTGATTACCACATCCCGCCTGACAGCATGGAAGAACAATGGGACATTCCGGCACTGGAACACCAACTTGCCGCCGATTTCCGCCTCCATGTCGATATTAAAGGCTGGCTGAAAGAAGACAGCACTTTGGACAACCAAGACATTAAAGAACGCCTCATCAAGCGCATCGAAGACGAGTATGCCGAAAAAGTCGAATTGGTCGGCAAACAGGCTATGTCAGACTTCGAACGCAATGTTATGCTGCAAGTTATCGACAACCAATGGCGCGAACACCTCGCCGCTATGGACTACTTGCGCCAAGGTATCCATCTGCGCAGCTATGCTCAGAAAAATCCGAAACAGGAATACAAACGCGAAGCTTTCGCCATGTTTGAAAACCTGTGGCGCGGTATCAAACAAAACATTGCCGCTTTACTGACTGCCGTTCAAATCGAGCGCAACAGTGAATACGACCACACTGCCGCACAAAGCGTCAGCGATGTTCAAACCGTCCACTCCGATGCGCCTGATATGGAAGAATTGCTCGGTCAATCGCAAACCGATTTGGTTACCGAAGCATTCGATCCTGACGGCACAGACTTCAGCCCTGAAGCGCTTGCACAAAATGGCCTGATTGTTCACCGCAACGATCCCTGCCCTTGCGGCAGCGGCCTGAAATACAAACAGTGCCACGGTAAATTGAACTAAGCAGTCATCTCAAAAGGCCGTCTGAACAGATGTGACAACGAAGTCAAAGATTCTCGTTTCACTGTTCAGACGGCCTGAGAATTATCCAAATAAGCAAAAAACTTCCAAACCCAATTTCAAAAGAGTATCCCTATGGCAGGCAATACCTTCGGACAAATCTTTACCGTTACCACTTTCGGCGAAAGCCACGGCGCAGGCTTGGGCTGCATCATTGACGGCTGTCCGCCCGGATTAGAATTGAGCGAAGCGGATATCCAGCTTGACCTTGACCGCCGCAAACCCGGCACCAGCCGCCACGTTACCCAGCGCCGCGAAGCCGACCAAGTCGAAATCCTCTCCGGCGTATTCGAAGGCAAAACCACCGGTACACCCATTGCCCTCCTAATCCGCAATACCGACCAACGCAGCAAAGACTATGGCAATATCGCCACCAGCTTCCGCCCCGGACATGCCGATTACACCTACTGGCACAAATACGGTACACGCGACTATCGCGGCGGTGGTAGAAGTTCCGCCCGAGAAACCGCTGCCCGCGTTGCCGCCGGAGCAGTTGCAAAAAAATGGCTGAAAAAAAAATTCGGCACGGAAATCACCGCCTACGTTACCCAAGTCGGCGAAAAAGAAATCCAGTTTGAAGGTTACGAATATATTTCCCAAAATCCTTTTTTTGCCGCAAACCAAAGCCAAATTGAAGACTTAGAAAACTATATGGACAGCGTGCGCAAAGCATTGGATTCTATCGGCGCAAAACTTCATATCGAAGCAGCCAACGTCCCTGTCGGCTTGGGCGAACCGGTTTTTGATCGCCTCGATGCAGAAATTGCCTATGCCATGATGGGTATTAACGCCGTCAAAGGCGTGGAAATCGGCGCAGGTTTTAATAGCGTAACGCAACGCGGCAGCGAGCACGGCGACGAGCTCACGCCTCAAGGTTTTCTATCCAACCACTCAGGCGGCATCTTGGGCGGTATCAGTACCGGACAAGACATTCATGTGAATATTGCCATCAAACCGACCAGTTCCATCGCCACACCGCGCCGCAGTATTGATATAGAGGGCAACCCTGTCGAACTTGCCACACACGGCCGCCACGATCCCTGCGTCGGATTACGCGCTGCTCCGATTGCAGAAGCCATGCTGGCATTGGTATTGATTGACCACGCCTTACGCCATCGTGCACAAAATGCCGACGTAGTGGTTGATACGCCAGATATTGCCAAATTGGAAAAATAACCGTTTATTTCTGAATATTCTCAGAAAAATTTAGCCAAATCACAGTCTTTATACTACAATAGCACCTTATTGCCGTATGACGAAAATACGGATTTATATTAGAGGAATACAACCGCAATGGCACAAGAAACCGCTTTGGGCGCTGCGCTGAAATCTGCCGTCCAAACTATGAGCAAGAAAAAACAGACAGACATGATTGCCGACCACATTTACGGCAAATATGATGTATTCAAACGATTCAAACCGTTGGCCGTCGGCATCGACCAAGACTTGGTTGCCGCCCTGCCCCAATACGACCCTGCACTGATTGCACGCGTATTGGCCAACCACTGCCGCCGTCCGCGCTATCTGAAAGCCCTGGCTCGCGGTGGCAAACGTTTTGACTTGAACAACCGCTTCAAAGGCGAAGTCAGCGCAGAAGAACAAACCATCGCCCAACAGCACCCAGCCGTTCAACAGGCATTGGCTGCACAAGCCGAACGCCAAGCCGCTAAGGCTACTGCAGAAGCAGAAGCGGCTCCTGTACAAGCTGAGACCAACGAAGCTGCCGAATAATGTTCAGACGGCCTGATAAGGCTTGCACTAAATAAATAGAGACCCCAATTCAATACGACATCTTTAACGTCGATGAATTGGGGGCTTTTTTACTGTCTTAACCTTATAGTAGGCTGATTAAAAATAGCTTTGCTTGTTCATAACAAACCAAAATCTCCTCTTAATGAACATAAGAAAAGGCCGTCTGAAATATCTTTCAGACGGCCTTTTGAAATAAAATAATCAATTAAAACACGGCTTGCAAAACCAAATAGCTGACAACAGACAAAACGGCAGCGGCAGGCAAGGTAATAACCCAAGCAAGGCCGATCGGTTTCATCAATTTCCAGTTGGCATTGCGGTTAACCAAGCCGATACCCAAAACTGCACCCACCAAAATATGGGTACTGGAAACAGGCAAGCCCATAAATGATGCGGCCATCACGACGGCGGCAGCAGAAAGCTCGGCTGAGAAGCCTGACGCTGGGTGCATTTCTGCCAAGCTGGTGCCTACGGTTTTAATCACTTCTTTACCGACAAACCATAAGCCGACGATCAAAGCGATACCGAAAGTCAACATGGCAATTGGCGGCACGGCGTTTTGAGCGGTAATGCTGTTGGTACGCAGCACATCCATAATCGCGGCAAACGGACCAATCGCATTGGCAATATCGTTCGCACCATGGCTGAATGCAAAACCGCAGGCGGTAAATACCTGCATCCATGAGAACATTTGGAAAGTCGATTTATCCAAATCTTTGCGTTTCAAACTTTTGGCAAATACAAACGTACCCATCCAAATAGCCGCGCCGATCATGAAAATGGTCAGGAAGCTGTTGACGTTGCTCATGCCCAAATGCAGATTTTTCAGACCTTTGAAAATCAGCATGGCCGCAATCATCATGCCGCCGACAGAAGCAATAAACGGCACCCAAGAATGCAGGGCTTTGTAAGAATCCACTTCGCCCTTACGGCTGTCAAAGCGGTACAGACCGCGATAATACTCAGACTGCAACTCTTCGGGATCAAAGTCCGGCTCATCATAAATTTGGGCATCGTGCGCCATTTTGGTGGCGTATTCGACTTTTTCAGATTCACTCAAGGCTTCAAAAAACAGGCGGTGTTCTTCTTTATAGGCTTTCTTCTCCAACTTGATGCCTTTGAGCGTATTATCGGCCCAAGAGTTGTAGTCCAAAACGTTTTTCTTAATTCGTGAAAACAACAGATAGGAAACGATGCCGCCCAATACCGGAGACAAAATCCAAGACAAGGCAATTTCGCCCAACTTGTCCCATTGAATCAGCGCAACGGAATCCACACCGTTCAATGCCGCCATACACAAGGCACTACCGACAATACCGCCAATAATGGCGTGTGTCGTAGAAACCGGCAGACCTTTGCGCGATGCAAAAAGCAACCACAATGCTGCAGCCAAAAGCGCAGACATCATAATAAAGACAAACTGCATCGGATCCAGATGCATGCCATTCAAATCGACAATACCCTTACGGATGGTATCTGTTACCTCGCCGCCGGCAATCACTGCACCGCTGACTTCAAATACTGCCGCAATCAGCAAGGCTTGCGGAATGGTCAAAGTGCCGGAACCGACACTTGTACCGAAAGAGTTGGCAATATCGTTACCACCCACATTAAACGCCATAAAGACGCCGAAAAAGGTAGCAAGGATAAACAGGCCGGAGTGGTTGTAGTGGGTATAACCCAGGCCCCAATAAATAAAATAGCCGACCATGCTCACAAGCATAGCGGCAAAAACCGTATTAATCAGCTTCAAGTTCGCACTCGACTGAGTTTGAGCCATGGAAAGTTTCCTTTTGGAAAACATGTTGAGTCGCGTTATTTTAACCTTTTTGTAATCTTTCTTGCACCAACTATTTACATTAAATGCCGAAATTCCCGTAAAAACGTCAAAAGGCGTTAAAATGTCGTTTTACCTTCTCTTTCTGTAACCGAAATGCAACCCCAATACTATATCGGCATCATGTCCGGAACCAGCATGGACGGTGCCGATGCCGTACTGATTCAAATGCAGGGCAAGCAATGGCAACGCGCCCTTGCCCACAGCTTTCTACCCTATTCAGACGGCCTGCGCCAAGAATTGTTGGCACTGCAAGACATAGGCGAAAATGAATTGCACAGAAGCAATATCCTGGCGCAAACACTCAGCCGCCTATACGCCCAAACCGTCCAGCAACTATTGGCAGAACAAAACCTGTCGGCCAAAGACATTGCCGCGATCGGCTGCCACGGACAAACCATCCGCCATGCGCCTGAACACGGTTACAGCATTCAACTGGTCAACCTCTCCCTGTTAGCCGAACTGACCGGCATTTTCACGGTCGGTGACTTCCGCAGCCGCGACCTTGCCTGCAACGGTCAAGGTGCGCCCCTCGTCCCTGCTTTTCACGAAGCGCTGTTTCAAGATGCGAATGAAACCCGCGCCGTACTCAACATTGGTGGTATTTCCAATATCAGTATCCTCCCGCCCGACAGCCCTTCTTTCGGCTTCGATACCGGCCCCGGCAATATGCTGATGGATGCATGGATGCAACATATTTGGCAGCAGCCTTACGACAAAAACGGGTATAAAGCCGCACAAGGCAAAATCCTCCCTGACCTGCTCGCTTCCCTGCTCGACCATCCTTACTTCAGCCGCCCTTATCCGAAAAGTACAGGCCGAGAGTTGTTTTCTCTAAGCTGGCTTCAAGGCCGTCTGAAAGGTAATGAAAAACCGGAAGATGTGATACGCACATTGGTCTTTTATACTGCACAAACCATTTTTGATGCGACCAAACAAGCTGCTCCGGCAATTCATAATCTTTATATCTGCGGCGGCGGCATCCGTAATCCGGTTTTGATGCAAGACTTGGAAACCCTGTTTTCTCCCGACACCAAATTGCACAGCACAGCCAAGCTCCATCTTGACCCGCAATGGGTCGAAGCTGCCGCTTTTGCCTGGCTTGCCGCCTGTTGGTGCAATCAAGTTCCGAGCAATCCCCACTATGCAACCGGCGCACATTCACACCGGATTTTAGGCTCAGGACATTATGGCAACTAAAGTTGAATAAATAAAAAGGCCGTCTGAACATTTTCAGACGGCCTTTACTATATTAGACTTTACTTATTCTTCTTCCGGCAAACGGTTGATTTTCACACGGGCAATCCGTTGTCCGTCTTTTTCAACCACTTCAAAACGCCAGCCGTGATAATCGATGAAATCGCCCACATCAGGAATACTTTGCAATTCTTCCATGATCAAGCCGGCAACGGTATGAAAGTCCGCGTCTTCCTCTTGAACAGGCAGATTTAACTGAGAAGCCAATTCCACATACTCCAATGCACCATCCACAGACAGCGTTTCATCCTGACTAGCTGGAGCAGCTTCTTCTTCCTCACGCTCGAATTCCTCGGGGAATTCCCCGGCAATGGTTTCCAACAAATCTTTCATGGTTACCATGCCTAACACCGCACCAAACTCATCCACCACCAAGGCATAATCCGCGCTGCTTTGACGGAATAATTCAATCGCATTCAATGCCGTCGTACTGTCTGGCAAAATCAATGGTTGACGCAAGGCCGTCTGAATATTGATTTCTCCCGATTCAAGCAGCTGGTTCAGCAAATCTTTTTTACTGATATAGCCCAAAGGCTCATCTACACCTGCCTTACCGACAACCAACAAACGGCTATACGGCGTATTTTTCAATTGCGCATTTTGTTCTTCCCGACTTTGGGAAATATCCAATTTCTCGATTTCCCGACGCGGAATCATCACGCCCATAATCGGACGCTCCGCCAAAGTCAGTACGCTGCGAATCATGGATTTTTCGTTTTCTTCAAAATGCTCGTCATCGCCGCCATTATCGCCTGCTTTTGCCAAAATGCTTTCGCGGATACCCATCATGCCCAACACATTTTCAGCGGTGCGCTTACGCCAAGAAGTGCTGATGTAGTCATTTTTGCGGGCATTCTTTTGCGAAACCTGATTAAACAGCTCGATCAAAATCGAGAAGCCGATCGCTGCATACAAATAGCCTTTCGGAATATGGAAATGGAAGGCTTCCGCAATCAGGCTGAAACCAATCATCAACAAGAAACCCAAACACAACATCACAACGGTTGGATGCTTGTCCACAAAGGCAGTCAACAGTTTGCTGGCAGAAATCATCACAGTCATCGCCACAACCACTGCACCCATTGCCACCACAATATGATCCACCATCGCCACTGCCGTAATAACAGAATCGATAGAGAAAACCGCATCCAAAATCAAGATTTGCGCCACAACGCCCCAAAAAGAAGAATGCTTCTTCTGCCCTTCAGCAACAGCAAATTGATTGTGGCCTTCAAGGCGTTCGTGCAGCTCGGTAGTCGCTTTATAAAGCAAGAAAATACCTCCGGCAAACATAATCATGTCTTTACCGGAAATCTCCAGACCACCCAGCTCAAACAAAGGACGCGTTAGTGTCATGATGTGCGCCATAAAGCCCAGCATGAAAATCCGAATAACGACAGCCAAACCCAAGCCTGTTATCCGCGCCCTATCCCGTTGCGACGGTTTGACCTTGTTTGCCAAAATCGCTACGAAAACAAGGTTATCAATACCTAAAACAACTTCCAAAACCAGAAGCGTGGCAAAGCCTATCCAAGTATGCGGCTCGGCCAACCAACTGAAATTCATAATGATTGCGTTCCTTTAAAATACAAAAAGGCAGCCGTTCCGCTTAAAACGGACAGACTGCCAAATTTCGGGCATAAATAAAGAGAAAGAAGCGGTATAACAACTACTCTGCTCTGCGTCTTTCATGAAAAATTTATGCCTCGATCAACAACAATGGCAAACAGTTTATCAGTTTGACGAAAGAAAGGCAAAATCTGACAGCATATTTTCTTTTAAAAACAGCCTATACCATCACTTACCAGCTTTCAGAAGGCCTTTTCTTACTTGATAAAACCATCAATCGGCGCATAACCCAAGAAATCTGTCTGATCATTCAATATCACAACCCATTCTTTACTTCGTGCACTGGTAAATGGCAAGAAATACAACTCTTTCCCATCATTTCTCAGCGAAGCCTTTTCCAAAATTGAGTCCTCATTCATACCACGGGCTTTTGCCAAAACAAACAACGGTTTCATTGCCTTACGGATTTTCTCACGCTCTTGCTGCGAATCTGGCAACCACCAAGAAGGCCTCATACTCGGTTCAATGCCTTTCAAAGACAAATCTAGGCTTTGGTTAGCTTCGTCCGGGCTCATCGCTTCACGCAATCCAACACGGCGTACGCCAAACCAAGATAAATCCTGCAAATCCTTCGGAGCATGGCTCAAATCATTTACATCAATTTCTGCAGCAGTTACCACATTCATCCTATCGGTTTCGAATGCGGCAACCACTGGACGCGCCAGAGATACGCTGTACAAACCGTAAATTAAAGCAGCCAGCTGAATCATGCCGATTAAGAAAAAATCAACAATCCTCTCTTTAAGTTTTTTGCTCGGACTGGCAAGAATCAAAGTCAGCAACGGGCCACAAACAATATCTACTGAAATAACCAGTTTATATAAAGCCAATCCGCCTGTCAGTTCGGCATACGGATAAGGATACCAAACTCCAAATACCAACAAAGCGGCCAATCCTGCCAAAATCAGACTAATCAACAAATGCCATGCCGCATTTTTTAATGCGAACCGAAAGCGTGGTGAAGAATGTAATGTATGTGCGTTTTCCATAGATAACAATAAGATATTATTTCTTCTATAAATATTATGTATAGCTTAAAAAAATAAATGAGATATTTAAATATGCTGGTAGGCCGTCTGAAAATTAAAGCATTAACTGCAACCATCTCACCACGCATTATTAATATGTTTAAAATACCAATAAATAGATAAAATAAAAACCACCATACAAGATGGTGGTTTTAAAATTTGGCTCCCCGACCTGGGCTCGAACCAGGGACCTGCGGATTAACAGTCCGTCGCTCTACCGACTGAGCTATCGGGGAATCAAAGATAGAATTATATAGAAAATATCAGAAACTTGTCAAGCAACAATCTATATAAAAACAAAAATATTTTATATCTTTTTAATTTATAAAACTTTATAAGATTTCAGCAATTTGTTTGGCCGCACGTTTCGCATCCAACAAAATCAAGCCCAATTTACCGCTTTCTTTTGCCATCAATACCAACACTGCATTTTCACCTGCTTGACTCAACAGAATATAGCCATTTTTACCTTTAACCATTACCTGATCCAACTCACCGCAAGCCAACTCATGTACGGAACGATTACCCAATGCCAAAAGCGTTGCCGACATCGCACCTACACGGTCTGCATTCAGGTGGGAAGGCAGCATGGTTGCGATCGGCAGGCCGTCTGTAGAAATAACTGCAGAAGCAGTGATATCAGCAGAGGTATTGTTCAAATCGCTTAATACAGAGATTAATAGTTGTTGCATAGTCGCTCCATTCTAAAATAAATATCGGTCAGGCAAAAATCAACGGCTGCCGTATCGGTGGTACAGCACTTTAACCAAAGTAACAAAAGCCTCTTTATTTAAGTCAGGCATTCCGCCAATTACCAAAATCAGCTTGGTCATGCCAATATACAGGGGGAAAAAGGTCAATTCACTTTGGCCTGAAGGATCACAAATACCCCATGCACTATTATTGATATGCAGGTTATTGCGAATCAAAAGACGGTGTTTGTCTTCCATTTTGGCTACTTCACTCGCCAAAAGGCCCAACTCTTCCGCAGCCTCGTGATGGAAATTGGCATTGGCAAAATACAAACCATTTTCATCAGCCAATAAAGCCTTGCCAGAATTGGACAACTGTTCCAACAATGTAGGCAATTGCTCGTCAGTCAAATGGATATCGTCTGTACTGATTTCTTCATCACCATACAAAAATTCCAAGCGTTGGAGGCGATACAGCAGGTTCAAAGCAGTATTGATGTCGCTGGTATCCGCCCATGCCAAGATTTTTTCGCTGCTGATGGTTTCAGACGGCTCTGCACGCAACAGGCCATACAATAAAGTTCTGCTGGCACTGGGCGTATCATTTGAAACAGCATAATACGCACCCGCCGGTGTAATCTTAGGATATAAATTTGCTTGTAAAGAAAGTGTCGCTTCCATCTTATACCTCTAATCCGGGGTCAATTGAGAACAACATGGCAGTAACCAATTGTTTTACATCGTCTTCTCGACGCGCATCAATCTCAAAAACCGGTACATTAAAATTATTCTGTGCTAAATATTTTTGATAAACATCCACGCTTGGTAAGGATCGGATATCCATCTTCGTTACCCCTACAACCAAAGGCGCTTTTTTCAGCAATTCCCGGAATGCATCCAAGAAGAATTGCAAGTCTTTCAATGGATTGCTTCTTGTATTATCCAAAAGAAGCACCAAACCCATACTGCCTTGGCTCAGAATTTCCCACATGAAATTAAAACGCTCCTGACCAGGCGTACCATAAAGATGGACCTTGGTTTCCTCATCCAAATGAATGACACCGTAATCCATCGCTACAGTCGTGTACCCCTTGCGGACAAGTGTCATATCGGATGCGGATGCATCGGTTTGAACCGGTGGTTCATCAGATAAAGCTGAAATTGCAGTGGTTTTACCTACGCCAACAGGACCGGTAAAGATAATTTTATTTTCTTTCATGACGTGTCCTTTACGATTTACCCAGCAACTTACGCATCAGGCGTTGCAACAGGCCGCGAGGTTGTTCTTTCGACGGACCGGCAATTTTTTGAGCCTCTTTGCTCATTGCTGTTTCAGGTACGTCTTTGCTATTCACATCAATCTGTTCGTTCAATGAAGGCGTATTGTTCGCATCAGTTGCAAACTCTGTATCTGTCGCCAAAAAGCCGGTCATATATGTTGCCGATAAATAGTTCAAAATATCAGGCATTTCTAAAGGCATAACTTTATAGAGGATGTTCAGATTAACAGACGTTTTTGTCAGAAATGCCGACAGACGCATAGATTCCGGAACATGTGCCAAACGGGTTAAGTTTGGCCACCGCTTGAGTGTAAAAACAGTTTGCGGCGTCATCGGATAAATCAGACGGCCTGATGCAGTCCAAATAGCCATTTGCCACAAGCATGACATAATGGTGACTTTGGCTTTTTCTTTCCATTGAGGATTATCAGGAACAGCCTTACACACGACAGCCAAGTTATCGTTCTTACACAATTTCTCCAACTCATTGGCACTGACTGTCAACAGTACACGCTGAATACTAGGAAACACGATTAATATCGGCTTGCCTTCATGCAAGACAGCAACATCTTGATGTCCTTGACTGGCAAATTTCAGCGCGCCCAACAAGCCTTTATTTGGATTAAATCGGCGAATGGTTGCTTTTCTAGTGCCATCGGAATTTGATTGTCTTTTATTCTCTTCAGCCGCTTGTTGCTCAGACGGCTCAAAAACATTACCGCCTTGAGCCAGGCTGCGCAAAACAGGAAACAAAGTATCAAATTTGACCGGCTTAGCCAAATAAGGAGTCGTTACTGTCGGCAACTCGGAAGAAAACATAGCCACAGGTACTTCCGGATAAGTTTTCTTCGACTCTTTCCAAGCTTCTACACCTGCCGGAGTATCGGTATCAACCAATACCAAATCCGGTTTTTCATCAGAATCAGGGGAAACGATGACGTAATTCGTCGTATTGTGCATTTTAAATGCCATACGGAATACCGCCTGCTGTTGCTCACCCATCTCCTGTAACATAACCCGTATGGTTTTAATTTTTGGTAAATGATTATTCATCACTCGTACTTTCTACGATTATCTTATTTTTTTGAATATTGGTTCATTCGTTGCAAGAGACGGCTCATTGCCAAGACAACCTCTTCAGGCAGGCTGACAACACGCTCACGCAACAAGCGCAGAAATTGTTCCAAACGTCCCCAATCTTCAACGCGTTCGTACAAATCAAACAAGATAATGTACAACTGCGATTCTTGAGGATACTGCAAAACAGCCTGTTCCAAAGTACCGATGGCCAAATCCAACTGACCATAGGCCAACAAAGATTCGACTTCTTTCACGGCTTCATCTGCAGGTGAAGAGCTCGCGCTGATGACTGAAGAGTCTTTTTGAACCAACTCACGATATTTGGCTTTCATCTGCAAAGAACTTGGCTGGATATAACCGCGTTTCAAGCCAATCTCTTTAATTTGCTGTTCAGACGGCCCTTTTTCCAAATCATCAAAAATTTCGTGATAACCAAGGCTATAACCCCAACCAAGCATACGTTCTTTTACTTGACGGCCATATTGACCCAGAGAGTGGTAAAGCTTCCACAGATGCTTGGCAAACTGCCCTACTTCTTCATTCTGATAATCCAGACGCAAGGCATCGATAATGAGACCAGCAGGCTTCGCAGAAGTTTGGATTGCTTTATTGTATTGATGCAAAGCAGTCTCGTAGCTGATCTTGTCTTTCAGGATTTTTGCACTGCGCTCCGGTTTGGCAAAACCAATAACCGCACCCATCTCTTCAGGGCTAATTTCGCCAAAATCTTTCTTACCTAATACGATAGGCGCATGTTTGCCCATACCAGGAACGACAATACGTTCAACCGAATCGTTCTCAAAGGCAATATGTCCGTCGGAAGCAACTTCCAAACCGCTTTGCTCGCCAATTTGACGATCGACTTCCTGCATATTCCAACCGAGATAACGCTCGGCAAAAACACGCAGGCGCAGGTTAGTAGAGTCCAAAGCCAGACCGGCTTTCAGGTATTCGGCTACGCTGTCTTCTGAAAGTGAGGCACTATGACGCTCAAGTGTATCCGCCAGCATGTCGATATTACCGACCCGCAGATTCAAACCGATTAATTCATGAACCAGCTTTTCCGGAGCGCCGTCTTCCAAAGTATTGAGATAACCGGCCAAAGACTCTGCTGCTTTGCTCTCATAGCCAAACTGTTTATAAACCTGATATTCGGTCAGCGGATCCACTTCTTGTGCGGAAACAGAAGCTGTTGCATCGTTTGAGCCGCTTCCGCCCCATTCCCAGTCTTGATTATCCGCATTGGAAACTGTCTGGTTGACTTTCTCAATCCAGTCGTTTCCATCCTCAGAGGAGGCTGTATGAGCAGCAGATGTACGGCCGCTTTTTGATGCATGCGCGCTTTGTTTGTCTGAATTGTTACTTTGTTTATGACGAACAAAAACCAACACCAGCAAAAAAAGCACCAGCAAAAAAATAGTTAAAAGTTGATAGTTCAAGAACACCTCCCAGTCTTGTGCTGCAAACTGCATTTATTAACATCTGTTGCTTTACACGCAACTTCAACGTTATTCATTCCCCAAACGAATGATGATAACATGAACGCACCCATTTTTACATTAGAAACCCTACCCACATAAAGGACTTGATACCAATTTACAACTCAAACACACCAATGGATTCAACATGCGAGGTTTGTGCAAACATATTCATGATTCCCGCCACCTTAAACTTATAGCCCTTATCAACCAAGACACCGGCATCTCGTGCAAATGTTGATGGATTACACGAAACATACACTATCTTCTGAGGCAAAAACGGCTTGTGTAGCGATTTGACAACAGCATAAGCCCCGTTTCTCGGAGGATCCAGCAACATCTTGTCAAACTGCCCCCACGACTCAACAGTCTTTTCATCGGTATCGAACAAGTCTGCAACAGAAAACGTCATATTCTCGGCACAACGATTCAGGCGTGCATTTTCCCTTGCCCTATCGACCAAATAATCGGCACCTTCAATACCGACAACCGATGCGCCACTTTTTGCCAGCGGCAAACTAAAATTTCCCAAACCGCAAAACAGATCGGCAATCCGCTCCCCTTTTTGAGGGTTTAAAAGTCTGACAGCCCTTGCCACCATCACTTCGTTCAATTGCGCATTAATCTGCGTAAAATCACCGGGTTTGTAAGGCATTTCCACATCAAATTGAGCAAAAGTATAGTTCAGAGCAGGCGCGCTCTCAGGGTAAAACGGCAAGGACTCAGCATGATCTTGCAACCATATTTGCCATGCCTTTTCAGTACCCGACAATATCTTATCAAACCAATTACGCAATTCGCTTAATATTTGTCCAAACGGTTGATTTACGAAACGAATGTTGAGCACCGTCACATTTTTTCCGCAATAAAACTCAACAAATTTCACTTTTACACCATCATCATGCAGCTTTTGCAGCAAATTACGGACATCAGGCAATCTATCGGACACATGTTTAGGCAAAATCTGGCAATGGCGGATATTGATAACATCATGGCTTTTTTTGGCCTGAAAACCGAGTTTCAGACGGCCTTGCTTATCCACCGAAACACTTAAACGCGCTCTATCGCGATAATACCAGGAGTAACCATATAAAGGAGGTAAAATTATTTCCGGCTTGACCTTACCTATCCGTTCCAACTGTTCTTCCAAAATCCGTTGCTTTAACGCAACTTGCGCTCTGAAAGAAACATGTTGAAGCGAACAGCCGCCACATGTATCAAAATAGCAACAGGCTGGTTCGACACGTTCGGAAGAAGCCTTCAAAACCTTTTCAACTTGAGCCTCTGCAAACTGTTTTTTCTCTTTATGTATGACAAACGTTACACGCTCCCCAGGCAGTGCACCGCCAATAAATACGGTCTTCCCACCAACTCTGGCAACACCCCTGCCCTCATAATCCAAAGAAAAAACTTCCGTCTCTTGATACCGTTCTTTCACACTCATACCGTTTCCGTCAGACAGCCGCTTACCGGCCGTCTGACTGTCTTCCAATACCGAAAGCGCATATTTTCTCACAAAAACACAGAGTTTCAGGTATCATGCGCCAAAAACTTTCATTTCAAACCCTACAAAAAAAGACGACATGAAAAAAATACTGTTCGGCCTGACAGCCGCCCTTTTAACTTCAGCCGCTGCTGCAAACACACTTATTCCAGACGTCTCCCCCGCCTCTTCCGGACAACACGTCGTTATCAATATTACGCAACAGCGTTTGTTCCTCTACGACAACGGCAAACTGAGCAAAATTTATCCTGTTGCCGTCGGCAAAGCCATGACCCAAACCAATCTGGGCGAACATAAAATAGGCGCAAAAGCCTACAACCCGGTTTGGCATATCCCTAAATCCATCCAAAAAGAACGCAATGACGGAGTTAAAAGCGTACCGGCCGGCCCGAATAACCCGCTGGGCCCGGTATTTGTCCGTCTTGGCGACCCTAAATTAAGCCTTGGCATTCACGGCACCAATGCCCCTGCCAGCGTACCCGGCGTCCGCAGCCATGGTTGCGTGCGCATGAAATCGCCTGACGCATTGGAATTCGCTAAAACCATCGCAACAGGTTCCCCTGCTTCCGTTATCTACCAAATGGCAAGCCTGAACGAAGATGCCAACCAAAACTTGTGGCTGGCTGCCTATCGTGACCCGTATGACAAGAAAAACCTTGATACGGCTGCCCTGAAAAAAAGCATTACTGCCTGGGCAAAAGCGCACGGTAAAACCATCCCTGCCGCACGTGTAGATGCAATCCTGAAAGGACGCACCGGCGCAGCAAACTGTCTGACCTGCGCCAAAGGCGTGAAACTCAAATCTCCTTTGAAATCTTTGGCATGGACCAGCGGCACGGATGCTTACAGCAAACCTAAAGTCATACCGAAACCGGCTCCGGCTAAAGATGTGGTATTGCCTCAAGGAACTGAAATCGAAGTCGATTCTACCGACGATACCAACAAGGCAGCATCCGAACCGAAACAAAGCGTTCGTCCGACTCCGGTGCAACCGGCAAAACCGGCTGCCAAACCGGCAACCACTCCGGCCAATGCTCCTGCTTCTGCACCTAACGCCGCTTCCGAACCAGCTACTGCCCCAGCCTCTGCTCCTGTGAAAGATGCTCCGGCAAGCAGCGAACCGGCAGATTTACTGTTCTAAGCAGAACAAAATACATAGCCAAAGGCCGTCTGAAATGAATTTTTCAGACGGCCTTTTCGTACAACTGGATATTGGAAATATATACCCCTCTTAATTCAGACGGCCTTTTTACTTTCCAAATATTCTGACAAACCGCGCTCGCGCAAAATACAGCTCGGACATTCATGACAACCACCGACCACGCCGTTATAACAGGTATGCGTGCGCTCGCGAATGTAATCCAACACACCCATTTCATCTGCCAGCGCCCATGTTTGCGCTTTGGTCAAGTACATCAAGGGCGTGTGAATTTGAAAAGCGTAATCCATGGCCAAGTTCAACGTAACATTCATCGACTTGACGAACACATCGCGGCAGTCGGGATAACCAGAAAAATCGGTTTCACACACGCCGGCAATGATATGGCGTATCCCCTGTCCTTTGGCGTAAATAGCGGCATAAAGCAAAAATAAAGCATTGCGTCCATCTACAAATGTATTGGGCAGGCCGTCTGAAGCTGTTTCAATGGATGCCGTATCATCCATCAAGGCATTGTGTGTAATCTGTTGCATCAGGCTCAAATCGAGTACTGTCTGCTTCACGCCTAAATCTTGGGCAATCCAACGCGCTCGCTCCAATTCGATGGCGTGGCGTTGCCCATATTGAAAAGTGATGGCCTGCACATTTTCACGGCCATATGTTTGAATTGCCTGAATCAGGCAGGTTGTTGAATCCTGCCCGCCCGAAAAAATAACGAGGGCCTGCTGTTTTTCCATAGTAAATTCCTAGTTTTGTTAACGCGGGAGGTTTGCGAACCGCGTGATTCGAAGATTGACGGATTATAACGGATTTCGTCTATAATCACGGCACTTCATTTTCTTTTATATAGCATAATTATGAGCATCTACGCCCTGAAACCAAAATTTCAAAACCTGTTGCGCCCTATTGTTAAGCGACTGTATCAAAAAGGCATTACTGCTAATCAGGTCACTCTGTTTGCCTGCGCCGTTTCCATTTTGATCGGTTTGCTTTTAGCATTGTTTGCAGGTGTATCCACATTATTCTGGCTTTTGCCGATCTGGTTGTTTATCCGTATGGCACTGAATGCAATGGACGGCATGTTGGCAAGGGAGTTCGGTCAGCAATCGGCATTAGGCGGCTATTTGAATGAAATCACCGATATTGCCGCCGATGCTGCTTTGTATCTGCCTTTTGCCTTCATCGCACCCTTCGGCGGCGTGCAAATCGCCCTGTTTATTTGGCTGGCGGCAATGACTGAGTTTTGCGGAGTTTTGGGACAAGTTCATGGCAACGGCCGACGTTATGACGGGCCATTCGGCAAAAGCGACCGCGCATTCTTTATCGGCGCATTGGCAGTATGGTATGCAATCGCCGGCAGCTTCCATCCGACTTTCTATATCCTTATGTGGCTGGCCTGCGCGGCATTGGTTTATACCTGCTACAAACGTGTCATCAATGGCTTGAAGGCCGTCTGAAACTTGTCTACATTCTTGGGTTAATTATTTAAACCCATCACCCTGTTTTACTGAAAACAAAAAAGGCCGTCTGAAACCATAAACTATCGGTTTCAGACGGCCTTTTATTCAACAGCCAAGATAACTTACTGTTTGCCCAACTGACTGTAATCTACCAACATATACTTGGCAGTAATTTTCTGTGAAGCATTGCCTTCGTCACCCATCAGAATCATCTGCGGCTTGCCGTTAACAGTGATCGAATCGACGGCTTCAACGTTGGTAATGTGTTGCAGATTAGGCAGAGAGATTTTTTGCGGTTCATCGGTCGGATTACCGCTCCAAGTCCACAGTTGTGAGAATTTCTGTCCATTCTCATCCTTCACTTCATTGGCAATCACGTAAGTTTTCAACACAGGATCATAGTTGAGGGAACGGATACCGCCACCATCAATATCAATCACTGCCACTTCATCAAACTCAGGTTTGGCATTACGCTCGAACACATCTTTCGGATTGCTGATAAATGCGACCAAAGCCATGTTATTGAACTCAGGATCACGAAAGCCCAAAACAAGACGTTTTTTCACCGGATCAAACGCCATGCCCTCAATATTGATTTCTTCAAAAGAAACCTCAGCCTTAGTTCGCTCGCGAATCAAATCATGCAGCTTGTGATCAGTTTCCAAAACCTGCGTCAGATTGTCGTAGCTGGTCAGCCCCAACACATTACCATCTTGGATTTTAAAGCGCATCAGGTGTTCGCGGTCAGGCGAGCGGTTGCCTTTACGGGTGCGCGAGTGTGAAGTCAGCGCGTAGATAAAGCCTTCATCGTCGCGTGCCAAAGCCTCCAAGTCGCTGAGACGACGTTTGAAACCGGTAATCACGCGCGTATCCAATGCCTCGTCTTCCACAAACCTGCCGGTTTTATCAATGCTGATGATACTGAACGCATGATTGGGTTCGTCTTCCGCGATCAGCAACTTACCATCCGGGAGCTGTTGTACGGCAGAAGGCTCAAATACGCCGTTAAACATATTGATACCCAGCGAACGCAGCTCTGCCGCGTTGTTGGCCGGAGGCATCAGCAATGACGGCAATGTTTTCACGCCGATAAATGCCGCCAACGAAGCCAGCAAACCCCAGCGGAATACCGCGTAAGATAAGTTAATGTATTTGAACTGTTTATCCGCCAACAAACCAAGCCAGTAAAGATGATCGCTCATCTTTTCATAGATTTGTTTACGGTCGCCCATAATCTCCTGCATCATTTCCCAATATTGATCTTTTTGCAGCTTCACACGGTCTTCATAAATCAAAATATTGGGTTGGCTGCCGCCAAAAAAACGCGTTTCGGTACTACTGAGGCGGGTTTTCAAATCCCGCAGCTTAGAACGGCCACGGATAAAATCCTTAAACCATGTCCGTGCCGCCTGCATTTTGCCGATACGTTCCGGCGAAGCAGAAAGCAACGCAAACACGATAGACGCGGCGGCAGTAATCATAAACGTACTGGCTGGAATCAAAAACTCGGGCGACGATGAAAAAATAAACGCACCCGAAATCATCAGTGCAGAAACAATAAAACCATTCAGCGAAATCATAATGTTCGCTTTGGTTGCCGCCAGCGCCAACAATTCCATCTCCGAACGTACGGCGTTGCGGAACATGGTTTCCACGCCCTTATTCGTACCCAACAGATCAGACGCATTTAAATCCTCGGCTTTATCTTTTTTCTTCTTTGCCTTGTCTTTTTTGCGTTTGGCCTTCTTCTCGTTTTTTTCAGACGGCATTTCAGGATGTTCAACCACTCCCTGACCTTCTACCGTTTCCTGAATTTCTACCGCGTCAGCCACAGCCTCAACTTCGTTTTCAGAAACACCGTTTTGATTGTGATCCCAAAAATCAACATCCTGTTGGGATTCGGCAGCTGCGCTATCGTTTAAAGGTTTTTCTTGGTCGCCTACCAGCTTCGGCTGACCATCTTCCTTCCAATCATTCAAACTCATATCATGACTCCCAACATCAAACACTTTGAATTAAATGGAAAATAAAAAGCATATTTAGTTCATTTATTTTAGATAATTTACATTCTTTAAATGCCTAAATAGCAAACTGTCGCAGGACCAAAAGCCCTGCGACAATCCACTTTATATCGAAATATTAATAATCGATGCGTTCTTTAATAATTTTCAAATCAGGGTAAGACAAAACAATGTCGTACTCACGACCATCTTTAAAAGCTTCGATATCCAACACAGGCTGGCCGCGACGGCTATCGGCTTCAACATCGTGAACGTGATAGCCACGTTGTTCCAACATTTTTACGGCTTTAGCACGATTTTGCTCGAAGTTTTTGTCGCTGTAGATTTTGTGTTCGATATAATCACTGGCACCGGCAGTAGCGGCAGACAAAGCAACGATGGCGGTCAATAAGAATTTTTTCATGTTTGATTTCCTTTTCAAATGTATATTCGGGTTTCGATGGATGTATTAAAACATGACAAAATTAGCAGTTAATTAGTGCTTGGTTAAACGCAGTAAAGGCCGTCTGAAAACTGTTCAGACGTCCTTTAACCTTAATCATCAAATTTCAAACGTATTACCCAAGTGTAAATCCGGAGGGTTAGAAAAAATGAAGAGCCTGCAATGAATATTCACCCAACAAACAGACAAATCATGAACAAATTTTGCGAAATCACCTTTTGCCAACAAATCGGCAGCAACAAACAACACAACCAAGATGCCCTTTTTAACGGCGAACAAGTGTTTCAATATAAACTCAAAACCGCTGAAACACGTCTTGAAACCCGTCCACGCTTTATCATCGGGATAGCTGACGGCATTTCCAATAGCAACCGTCCCGAAAAGGCCAGCAAATTAGCCATGCACCTATTAAGCCGTACAGCCAAACTCAGCCGTCAAACCATCAATCATATACAAGCCGCTTTATCTAAAGAGTTGGCAGAAGATTATTTTGGTTCCTCAACCACTTTTGTTGCCGCAGAAATCGACCAAACCACCGGCAAAACCAAAATCATCAGCGTAGGCGACAGTCGCGCCTATTTGATTGATACACAAGGAAAATGGAAGCAACTGACCCAAGATCACTCGATACTCTCCGAATTGCTGGATGGTTTGTTGGATAAAAAAGAAGAAGAGTTCGCCACCATATATGGCGGCGTTTCTTCTTATCTAGCAGCAGATTATTCCGGATTCCAAGACAAAATGTGTCATATCGAACTTACGCTTAAAGCAGGAGAAAGCCTGCTGCTTTGTTCAGACGGCCTAAGCGACGCTCTTTCAGAAGAAATAAGAGAAAAAATTTGGCAACAATATGATAACGATAAGTCCCGTCTGACTGTATTTCGTAAATTAATTGCGAAACAAAGAGTTTATGATGATATGTCGGTAGTAGTTTGCCGATTGTAGTCTATAATGTTTACCTATTTTTCATACTAAGGGGTATCTATATGAGCATAGAAAAAGCAGAAATACTCAAGATTGATGACATATTTAAATTAAATTTGAGTATCCCTAATTATCAAAGACCATACAAATGGACAATTAAAAATGTACAACAATTAATCGATGACCTGCTCCAAAATTTTAGGGAGGGGAAAAAAATATACCGCATCGGAACAATTGTTTTAAATAAAAATAACGACTGTTCTGAAATAGTAGATGGCCAACAGCGGCTTATTACACTCTCGTTATTGCTTCATAAGCTGGGGAAGGATGTGTCTCTTTTAAAGGAAAAACCGAATCATAGCATCAGCAAAAATAATATTACAACGAACTATAATTTTCTTAAAAACTATAATTTCACAAATGAATTTAAGGATTACCTCCTTAGCACGTGTGAAATGGTTTGTATTGAATTAAATGACTTAGATGAGGCTTTTCAATTTTTTGATTCACAAAATGCCAGAGGCAAACCTTTAGAATCTTATGACCTCTTAAAAGCCTATCATTTAAGAGACATGAGAGATAAAGACAAGCGGATTATTCACCAATGTGTCGAACGCTGGGAGAAATCTGCAATGTCTAATGATATAAATAATTTAGATAAAATTATCAATTATATCTTATTTAGACTTCGCCGCTGGCATTACAAAGAGAATGCAGAAATATTTACATCAGATGAATTAGATACATTTAAAGGCGTTCATGAAAAAGTTGATTATCCTTACTTACACGGAATATTAGCTACTCATACCATACAAAAATTATTACATGAAAATCCATTTTTATATCGATCAATATCAGCATTTCAGGCCACACAAGTGTTAATCAATGGAAAATATTTCTTTGATTACATTGAACATTATACAGCCACCTATGAAAAACTATTCAAAGAAAAGGATGGATTGTTAGATAAAATTCATTCTATTAATGGAATTGATTTAGAAAAAGGAGTAATGGATTTTTTAAACAATCATAAATACAGCTATCGAACTGGTGATAAATACATTAGAAATTTATTTGAATGTACCGTATTGTTCTACTTTGATAAATTTGGAGAAAGCCATTTTGAAGAATTTATAACCAAAGCTTTTCTATGGGCTTACCGTACTCGGGTAGAATATCAGCGTATTACCTTTAAGACCATTGAAAATAAAGTTCATGATAAAGTTCATGATAAAGTTCATGATAAAGCTGGATTAATTTCTTATATTGAAAGATCCATCACACCCGAACAAGTCATGCGTTTTATTCAACAAACCGGAAAAGTCAATTTTTCAAAACATGTAGACCCTAAAATAAAAGAGATTTTGGAAATTAAAGATGAAAACAAATAATGATTACGTAAAAACATTAACCATAAATGAATTATTAAATTTAAATAAAGACAAATATATTATTCCTATTTATCAACGTAATTACGCATGGGGAGATGATGAGATCAGCCTTCTTATCCAAGACCTATGGAATGCAAAAAATAAGAATAATTATTATATTGGCAGCTTAGTCATTTATAAAAGAGAAAATGGATATTTAGAAGTCATAGATGGACAACAACGATTGACCACACTGACTTTAATCATGCACTACTTAAAATCAGATACCTTTGTTAGTAATGTATACTTTGAGCATAGACATGACTCCGACGATGCCTTAGGAGATCTTGACTCCGACTCTATACCTGATGTTTTTAAAAATGCTTTAAAATCAATAAAAAAATATTGGGAAACAGATAGGACAAAAGAAGAGAGAATGAGTTTGGCAGAGTTCTTACAAGAAAATGTCAAAATTATTAGAACCGAAGTACCCCAAGACACCGACCTCAATCATTACTTTGAAATTATGAATACGCGGGGAGAGCAACTAGAAAAACATGAGATTATCAAGGCTGCTTTAATGGAGGTTTTAGACACAGATAGTGAACGCTCTATTTTCGCCAAAATTTGGGATGCGTGTTCTGACATGAGCCGATATGTTGTAATGGGAATTGATTCGCCACTTAGAGAAAATATTTTTGGCAAGAATTGCGAAAATACTATTCCAAAAAAATTCAATGGCATTATTGAGAATATTGCTGATGCAGAAAAAATTCAACATTCAGATAACGGCTCCGCAAATGAAGAACAATCAATTCTTCAATTAATAACCGCCGATAATGGGGATATCCACTCCTCCCAAGAAAAAACAAACGAGCTTACAGATGGGCGTTTTAATTCCGTTATTGATTTCCCTAACTTTTTGATGCATATCTTAAAAATTTATCTAGAAAAATTTCCTACTGGCATTAATAAAATTCTCTTTAAAGAGATTCCTCTGGATGAAAAAGAACTTTTGCATGCTTTTCACAATGAAGACTGGAACAAAGAAAAGATTGTAAATTTCATAGATACATTGCTATCTTGTCGATATTTATTTGATAAATATATTATTAAGTCAAATTCACCACGTTCAGAAAATGAGCATTGGTCTTTACAGAAAATTAAAAAAATATCAAATAAGTATTACTATAAAAATGTTTTTAGTGACGATAATAATGATTACGATGATACTGAAGAAACTAATGATAAAACTAAGAACGTAATAATGTTGCTTTCTATGTTTCATGTTTCTAATCCATCCCGAATCTATAAAAACTGGCTATATGCTACATTGCGTTGGTTATTCGCGAATAAGAAAAGTATTACTCAAGAGACATATATTCAATTTCTTGAAAATCTTTGTGATAAATTTTATTTTGAAAACAACTGCAATGGAAACAGGGATTTTATGAAAATTATCTTAAATGATAATTACACCACCCCTTCAGTACATAAGACTTGGAATGATGGAGTAAACGTCCCAAATTTTGTATTTAATCGATTGGATTATCAATTATGGAAATATCAAGACAAGGTAGAGGTCTTTTCAGCTATTGACCAATCTAAACAATCTATCTGGAAAAATTTTAGATTTAGTTTTAGAAGCTCGGTTGAGCACCACTACCCACAAAATCCCTCTCAAGATTTTGGCCTAGATAAATTAGATACAAATGTCTTAGATAATTTTGGCAATCTATATTTGTTATCTCAAAGTAAAAATTCCAGTTTCAGTAATAAACTTCCAGATTGGAAACGGCAGTATTACAAAGAAAAGGATACTTATGATAGCTTAAAACAAGCTATTATGATGAGTTACGAAAACTGGACAGAAAGCGAGATAAAAGATCATGAGAAAAAAATGCTAGAAATCTTAAATGAACCACTAACTGACTCATTGTATCAACCATAATCGGCACTTAACATATCTCTCCATCATTGCATTCGTCCGTCTATCGGATAATCATTGCATTTATTCGATATGTCATGATACTGTTCAAAAAACATGACTATTAGGAGTTTCTCATGTCCGAACAGCCAAAATACTTTTCTACCCAAGACGGTACTTCGCTTTTCTACCGCTATCGCCCTGCTGCCGATGGTTCTTCCGACAAAGCCATTGTGCTGTTCCATCGCGGACATGAGCACTCCGGCCGGATGATGTTTGTGGCGGATGAGCTGGGTTTTGATGATTTTGCCTATTTCGCTTGGGACGCGCGCGGTCATGGTTACAGCCCCGGTGAACGAGGCGATAGTCCGAGTATCGGCACTTCGGTTGCAGACGTAGATGATTTTATCCGACACATCCAAAACGAATACGGCATCAAACCTGAAAACATTTGCGTGATTGCGCAAAGTGTCGGTGCGGTATTGGTTTCTACTTGGTTGCACGATTACGCGCCGAAAATCCGTTGCGCCGTATTGGCTTCACCTGCGTTCAAAGTCAAACTCTATGTTCCGTTTGCCCGTACCGGTTTGAAAATGATGCAAAAATGGAGTGGCAATTTCTTTGTCAACAGCTACGTCAAAGCCCACTATCTGACCCACAATGTCGAGCGTCAAAAAAGCTACGACAATGATCCGCTTATTGCCCGCGCTATTTCTGTGCGCATCCTGCTGGGTTTATATGAAGCGGCCGAACGCGTCGTTGCCGATGCGCAAGCGATTACTACGCCTGTACAACTGTTGATCTCAGGCAGCGATTGGGTTGTTCATCACAAACCGCAACACGATTTCTACAACCGCTTAGGCAGCCATATTAAAGAGCGCCATATCCTGCCCGGTTTCTACCACGATACGTTAGGCGAGCAAGACCGTGAAATCGCGTTTGTCGAAATGCGCCGTTTTATCCGCGAGCGTTTCAATCAGCCTTTACAACAAGTCGATCTGACTCAAGCGCACTTATTTGGAGACAGCCGTCGCGAAGCCGACGAACTGGCTACGCCTTTGCCTGTTTGTACGCCTCGCGGCGCATTTTGGGCAACATATCGCGCCTCGCTCAAACTGGGTTCGCGCTGGAGTGAGGGCTTGAGAATCGGTCAAGAAACAGGTTTTGATTCGGGCAGTACACTGGATTACGTCTACCGCAATCAACCGCAAGGCAGCAATGCTTTCGGTGTATGGGTGGACAAATACTATCTCAACGCCATCGGCTGGCGCGGTATCCGTCAACGCAAAGTCAATATCGGCAAAGCCATTCAGACGGCCTCAGCTAAATTGCATGAAGCAGGCAAACCTGTACACGTTTTGGATATCGCGTCCGGTCATGGCCGCTATGTATTGGATGTCCTGACTGCCGACACATTGCCTGATTCCGTACGCTTGCGCGATTACAGCCCGATTAATGTCGAAGCCGGACGCAAGCTGATTGCCGAGCGCGGCTTGCAAAACACGGTAACCTTCAATGAAGTCAATGCCTACGACCGCGCCAATTATCACGATTTGCAGCCGCGTCCAACGTTGGGCATCGTCTCCGGCCTGCACGAATTGTTTGCCGACAACGATTTGATTTTGAACTCACTCTACGGCTTCGGCGAAGCCATCGAAACCGGCGGCTACCTGATTTACACCGGCCAGCCTTGGCATCCGCAGCTCGAAATGATTGCCCGTGCGCTGACCAGCCACAAAGCAGGCAGCCCCAATTGGGTAATGCGCCGCCGCAGTCAGCAGGAAATGGATCAGTTGGTTGAAAAAGCCGGTTTTGAAAAAATCCATCAATGGATAGACGAAGACGGTATTTTCACCGTGAGCTTGGCAGTGAAGAAATAAAAATAAAGGCCGTCTGAACAATTTTTTAACTTTCAGACGGCCTTATTTAAACCATGTACCTATCCATGAAACCCTCTCTCAAAACCTCCCTACTCAAGCTGATCTTAGTCGGTATCCTGTTTTACACCAGCTACGGCCTCTCCAACCATTACGCGGCATCGCTGGACTATGTACCTGAAATCGCTTTTGCATGGGAGAGCAATATTCCGTTTTGGGCATGGACAATTGTGCCTTATTGGTCGCTGAACCTGATGTATGCTGCGGCATTTTTTCTTTGCCGTGATACACATGAACAAAACCGATATGTAGCGCACCTTGTAGCCGCCCAACTGATTGCGACTGTTTGCTTTGTGCTGTTTCCGCTGCGTTTCGGGTGGCCTAAACCGCCTGCCGATGGGCTATCAGGCTGGCTGTTTGATTCATTGGCTGCATTTGATTTGCCGTACAACCAAGCGCCATCTTTGCATATCGCGTTGGCGATTATCGTGGGTGCATTTTATTGGACGCGCTTTCCCAAAATCCGCCTGCCGCTTTTCTTATGGCAAAGCCTGATTGCCTTGTCGGTATTGACGACTTATCAACATCATTTTATTGACGTGCCGACCGGAGCATTGCTTGGCTGGCTGGTGTTGTGGGCTTTCCCGCATCAGATGACTTCGCCGTTAAGACTGGGATCGCATGATGTACGCTCAAGAAAGATTGCGCTTCTGTATTTGCTTGGTGCGTGTTTGACGGCGTTACCCGCGCTACTGGGTGGTGCATGGCTGTGGTTGATATGGATGAGCGTGTCTTTGCTGATGGTGGCCTTTGCCTATTTGACTGGAAATGCAAACGTATTCCAAAAACAGGCTAACGGTAAATTATCGGCGGCAGCGACGGTTTTACTGTTGCCTTATCTGGTGGGCGTACGGCTAAACATGGCGTATTGGTTACGCGGTAAAGCGAAAACGGCACCAGTCCGCCATGATGTATTGATTGGCAGCGTTTTGGGGATTTCAAACCATCTGCCTGCCGTATTGGATGTATGTGCCGAATATCCCTGCCGTAGCTATCAAGGCGAATATCGCTCCCTGCCTTTACTGGATATGGTAACGCCGTCTGAAAGCGATTTGGTTCAGACGGCCTTGATATTGGAAACCTTGCGCCAAAAACACGGCAAAGTGCTGGTATGTTGCGCTTTAGGTTATGGAAGAAGTGCCGCAGTGGTGCTGACGTGGCTGCTGGTCTATGGTGGCTGTAAAGACTTGGCGCAAGCGAAGGCCGAACTCAAACGGGCTCGACCGCAAATGGTATTATCGCCGGCCACTGCCCAAACAGTCGAAGCTGCGGCCAACCGTTTAAAACAAGGATAATGATGGACAACGCAACCGATAGCCGTATTATTGCCCACCTGCTCTCTACCGCACATTATGTTGCCGCCTGCAACGCCTTACTGCTCGCCTTGTCGGTAAAATATGGCGGCGCATGGTTTGCGGTGCAACTTGTTTTGGCTGCGGTTTTGCTGTACTGCCATATCCGCATTCACTTCGACCACCGCGTGTTCCAAGACTTTGCCGACAACCGCTACTCTCCTGAAGACTTCGACCAATCCTTACAACAAAACGGTTTACATCAAATTTCAGGCAGCCGTACGTTGACCCAACGGATAAACGGCGCACTTTCCTTATGGCGCAAAAGCTTATACCTGACCGCCGCACAATTTTTAATTTTGCTTATCCAAAGCATTTGATTATTTTTGCTGATTTACCCAAACCAAATCTTTAGCGGTATCTCACTCCCAAAGGCAGAAACAATGAAAAACTTCCTCAAAAAACAACTTGCCTGGCTGACCGACCAAGCCTTGTGTCTGTCGGTCTCTTTTCTTACGGGCGTCCGTCCTAAAAGTCCGCGCGAGCTGACATTCAATCAGCACCAAAAGGTCTATTATGCCAATCACGGCAGCCATGGCGATTTTGTGCTGGTGTGGATTTCCCTACCCCGCCGCTGGCGCTTGTCCACGCGCCCAGTCGCCGGTTCGGATTACTGGCTGACAAGCAAACTCAAACGCTTCATCATTCAAAACGTTTTCAACGCCTTGCTGATTCCGCGCCATAGCGATAATCCGCAAGCAATTACCGAACAGATGAGAGACGCGCTAAACGCAGGCGACTCTTTGATTATTTTCCCTGAAGGCACGCGTAATACTGACGACAACACTATCCTGCTGCCGTTCAAGTCCGGCATTTATCATCTGGCGAAAAGCAAACCCAATACCGAATTTGTGCCGATTTGGATAGACAACATCAGCCGCGTACTGCCCAAAGGCAAAATCCTGCCTATCCCGCTTTTGTGTGAAGTCCATATCGGACAGCCGCTTACCTTGCAGGAAAACGAAGACAAAGACAGCTTTTTGACACGCAGCCGTGAAGCGTTGCTGGCACTCAGGCCGTCTGAAAACGACCGCAGCGAACTTCGCCAAAATGAATCTGAAGTTCATCAAAATAAAGGAGGACAAGCATGAGCCTTTCTACGACTTCCCAACAAATCATTGTCGAACAGGCCGCCGCTCATCTGACTCCGCAAGCCAGCTATATTTTTGTCGGCGTATTTGCCGTATTGTGTTTTGCCAGCATCATCGGACAATGGCTCAAGCGCAAAAATGGCGCAGATAATGCCACCATCGCCAACCTTAACGCCCGCATTTACGCATGGTGGCTGATGACGCTGGTGTTGCTGGGCGCGTTTTGGTTCGGAAAAATCGGGACAGTTGTACTGTTTTTCCTGATTTCATTTGCCGCACTACGCGAATTTATGACCCTCGTCTATCGCCGCCGCAGCGACTATTACAGCATGGTTGTCTGCTTTTACCTGCTGCTGCCGGTGCAATACTATTTCGTCTATGACGGCTGGTACGGCATGTTCAGCATTTTTATTCCGGTTTACGGCTTTTTGATACTGCCGATTATTGCCAGCCTCAGCGGCCAAGCCGCGCACTTTTTGGAACGCGCCGCCAAAACGCAATGGATGGCGATGATTTGCATCTTCTGTCTGTCCCATGTTCCGGCGCTGATGTTTCTAGATTTGGACGGCTTCGATAACAGCAACAATATCCTGTTGCTGATCTTCCTGATTGGCGTAGTGCAAATATCAGATGTGTTGCAATACGTTTGGGGTAAACTGATTGGCGGTGCAAAAATCATGCCTTCGCTTTCCCCGTCTAAAACCATTTCCGGCACAGTCGGCGGCATTTTGTCGGCTACAGCCATTGCCGCGCTGATGGCGCCGATTACGCCGTTCTCCCACGACCAAGCGGCCATTATCGGCTTTATCGTCTGCCTAATGGGCTTCTTTGGCGGCCTGGTTATGTCTGCCATCAAACGCGATTACGGTGTCAAAGACTGGGGTAATATGATACGTGGCCACGGCGGCATGCTTGACCGCGTGGATTCGATTTGTTTTGCCGCACCCATGTTTTTCCACATCACCCGTTATTTCTGGAACGGCTAAACTTCAGGCCGTCTGAAAGCTGTTTTCAGACGGCCTTGAATGTCTAAAACTGCCAGCCCTGCCGGTTCGTTATACAATACGCAACCATTATTACTACATACACACAACATGAATAAACCTTCTCCAATCTTTCCCATTTTTCTTGCTACGATTATCTTCGCCCTCATTGTTTGGTCAGGCATTAATCCTCATGACCGCGCGGTCTGGTACGCCGAAATTATCCCCGTAGCATCCGTATTCTTCCTTCTGGTTGGCACCTACCGCATTTTTCGCTTCAGCAACCTGGCCTACTTATTCATGAGTTTCTGGCTGATCATGCATTCAATCGGTGCATACTATACTTTTGCAGATGTACCGTTTGAATCCATCAACCACTTTGTTGAACCGATTTTGGGCGAAAACCGCAATCATTACGACCGTATTGCCCATTACATCATCGGCTTCTACGCCTATCCAATGGCTGAGTGGCTGCTGCGCCGCAAACTCTGCTCTTGGCCGCTGGCTTTGTTTTTCGGTCTGTTCTTCATCATGAGCGTGGCTGCCGCCTATGAAATCATCGAATGGCAATATGCCGTCATCGATGGTGGAGAGGCCGGGCTGGAATTCTTGGGTTCTCAAGGCGATATTTGGGACGCGCAAAAAGACATGCTTGCCGATACTTTGGGCGCGTTAACTTCCCTGTTTATTTTTGTGTTTACCCGACCCGATAAACGTTTGGGTTTCTCTTAAATATATCCCTTTAAAGCACAAGGCCGTCTGAAACCAGATTTTTAGACGGCCTTTTTTCATTTTTCTATCGCCATTATTGTAAAAATTAATAAATGCGATAGTTAAAAACATAAGCCGATTTTGAAACAAAATCCGTCATCAAAATTTTTAAGCACATGAAATATATAAAAAACAACGTCTGTTAAGATTTTGTAAACAATATGTCTACGTCAACCTGAATTTTTCGATTTGATTTAAGTCAGCATATCTTGTGTCATTAATCCATAAAATATTCGGAATTCTACAAAATATTGATTAACCCGATAGAGGTTATCATCAAGACGAGGAACACAAAATGCAGAAAATTCCAGAATTGGTCTGCCCCGCCGGCAACCTGCCTGCACTGAAAACCGCTGTGGACAACGGTGCGGACACGGTTTACATGGGTTTGAAAGATGCGACCAATGCACGAAACTTTCCGGGACTGAATTTCGATATGAAATCTGCGCGGGAAGGCGTAGCTTACGCCCATGCGCGCGGGCGCAATGTACTGATGGCCATCAATACATTCGCACAAGCCGGGCAAGTGGAGCGTTGGCACGCTGCTGTGGATACGGCGGCGGATTTGGGTGCCGATGCGATTATTGTTGCCGACCCCGCCATCATGGCGTATGCGGCAGACAAACATCCGAATTTACGCCTGCATATGTCGGTACAAGGTTCGGCCACCAATTACGAAGCCATCAATATGATGAAAGAGCTGTTCGGCATCCGTCGTGCCGTTTTGCCGCGCGTGCTGACCATCGATCAGGTCAAACATGTGATTGACAATACTGATGTGGAAATTGAAGTCTTTGGCTTCGGCAGTTTGTGTGTAATGGTGGAAGGCCGTTGCATCTTGTCGAGCTATGCAACAGGCGAATCGCCCAATATGCAAGGTGTCTGCTCTCCGGCAAAATCCGTCCGCTGGGAACAACTGCCCGACCGCATGAACGTACGTCTAAACCAGGTATTGATAGACCAATACAAACCCAATGAACCGGCAGGTTATCCAACCTTGTGCAAAGGCCGCTTTGAAGTCAATGATGAAACCTACTATGCTTTGGAAGAACCGACCAGCCTGAATGTTTTGGAAATGTTGCCCGAACTCATCAAAATCGGTGTATCCGCCATCAAAATCGAGGGACGCCAACGCAGTCCGATGTATACGGCGCAAGTAACCAAATCCCTGCGCCAAGCACTGGATGCAGCCGCAGCCGACCCGTCGCATTTCAAAGTCAATCCGTCATGGAACAATGCCTTGAGCAAAGTTTCGGAAGGTCATCAGACAACTTTGGGCGCATACAACCGCCCATGGAAATAAGAGGAAGAAAATGAATTCATTGAAATTGTCGCTGGGCCCTATTTTATTTTTCTGGCAAAAAGAAGCCCTACTGGAATTTTACGTTTCCATGCTGGATACGCCGTTGGATACGGTCTATTTGGGCGAGGTAGTCTGCTCACGCCGTCAGAAAATGCGCTTTGCCGACTGGTTCGGACTGGCCGAAGACTTGGCGGAAAGCGGTAAGGAGATTATTCTTTCTTCACAAGTCCTGCTCGAAAGCGAATCCGATCTGAAACGCCTGCGCAAAATCACGGAGCAGGGAAAGTTTAAAGTTGAAGCCAACGACATGGGTGCGGTCAAATTGGCACGCGAACATGGCATCCCATTTGTTGCCGGTGCAAGCCTGAATATCTACAACGAAACCACTTTGGATGTATTCCGAAAATTAGGGGCATTCCGCTGGATTGCACCGTCCGAGCTGAGCCGCGATAAGGTTGCCGAAATCATCAAGGCTTCAGACGGCATTGAAACCGAACTCTTCGCTTGGGGTAAAATGCCGCTCGCCTATTCATCACGTTGCTTTACCGCCCGCCATTACAATCTGAATAAAGACAGTTGTGAGTTCCGCTGCCTCGACCACGAGCACGGTATGGCCATGAATACGCGAGAAGGCCAGCCGTTTCTCACCATCAACGGCATCCAAACCATGTCTTACGGCTGCCAAAACCTACTGCCCCATCATGAAGACTTGAATAAAATCGGCGTGAATATGCTCAGACTGTCGCCACAAATGCACAGCATGGCTGAAATTATCCAAATTCACCGCGATGTATTGGACGGAAAAGCCACATGGGAAGATGTCCGCCCCGAGTTGGAACGACTGACTACCGGAACACTGGTTGACGGCTATTGGCGCGGTCAGCCCGGTATTGAAACCGTGAAGGAGGCATATTATGGCGCTGCCTGAAATCATACTACCCAAATGGATGACAAAAATCGGTACCAAACTTCCCGGCAAACCTCCACGCTTTGTTTTGGTCTCCGTATTGAATACCATGCTGAAAAAAGGTTTATTGCCTGCCGATATGGAACTTTTTGCCGGAAGAAAATTCGAAATCGAAGTTTTGGATGCCGGTATCAAAGTGCGGTTTAGTGCCGATACGGAAAAATTCCTGGACGACAACTTCAGCGGTGCCCCCGATCTGAGGCTGGCCGCCAACGGTATAGACTTCATGCGCATGATGATGCGCGAGGAAGATCCCGATACCTTATTTTTCAACCGTAAATTGCAAATCGAAGGCGATACGGAACTGGGGTTAATTACCAAAAACTTACTCGATAGCGTCGAGTGGCCTTTCAGCGAATGGTTCCTGAAACGCAGTACGTCCACTTTGGATTGATTAATTTTGGTTGAACCAAGAACAAAGGCCGTCTGAATGTTTCAGACGGCTTTAGATATTTCGCCTCTTTTTGATATGTTTTTTCTTATTGGTTTTATCAAATATAAAAAAGCGTACCTTGTTAGGTACGCTTTTTTCAATCCGACTCAAAATTAGAATTTTGCACCGGACTCATTTGCCATAAAGTCTACAGCCGCTTTAACCTCATCGTCACTCAAGCTGCTGTTGCCGCCTTTGGCAGGCATTGAATTAAAACCTTCAAGCGCGTGTTTGTGCAAAGTATCTTTACCTTGCTTAATTCGAGGAGCCCAGTCGTCTTTTTTACCGACAGCAGGTGCGCCCGGAATCATACCGCCATGACATGTTTTACAGTTGGCTTCAAAAACAGCTTTGCCGTCTACCTTAACCGGAGCCGCTTCGGCTTTTTCAGCAGGTTTGGCTTCAGCAGCCGGAGCAGCTTTAGCATCTGAAGCAGCTTTATCGGCAGCAGGAACTGAAGCAGCTGCTGGAGCAGAAGCATCGGCAGGTTGAGCTACCGGAGCAGGCTCGGCTTTTTTAGCAGGAGCTTTTTTACCGTCTTTGTTGGACAAACCCCAAACATAAGCGGTCATGATGTGCAGCTTATCTTTGTCGAGGAAGTGACCCCAAGCAGGCATTTGGCTGCTGCGGCCGTTGGTAATGGTTTCGGTAATCGCTTTTTGAGTACCGCCCCACAACCATACATCGTCGGTCAGATTCGGGCCGAGGCCTTGGATACCTTGACCTTTGTCACCGTGACAAGTGAAACAGTTGGCAGGTGGGCCGCTAAACAGGGCTTTACCGCGTTCGGCGCGTTCCTCGTCGTATTGGCCTTTAGGTTTAGAAAGGGACATAACATACTGTGTTACGTTTTTCACGCCTTCTTCACCCAAAGCAGGACCCCATGCCGGCATAGAGGCAGTACGGCCTTTTTCAATGGTTTCCTGAATTTTTTCAGGTTCGCCACCCCACAACCAATCGTCGTCGGTCAAATTCGGGAAGCCTTTGGAGCCTTTGGCATCTGAGCCGTGACATTGGATACAGTAGGTATTGAAAAGGTTTTGTGCAATAGCACGGGCTTCAGGGTCTTTAGCCACTTTCTCAATCGGCATATTGGAAAATTTAGCATACACTTTACCGTATTGCTGATTGGCTTTGGCAACTTCTTCTTCATATTGACCATGGCTGCTCCAGCCCCACAGGCCTTTGTAATCGCCGATACCTGGATACATAATCAGGTAGCCGACGCCAAACAGCCATGTGCAGACATAAAGCCAAAACCACCAACGTGGCAGAGGGTTGTTGTACTCCGAAATGCCGTCCCACTCATGACCTGTGGTTTTTACTTCTTCGCCTTTTTTAGGGCGTTTCACAACGTTTTGCGAAAGCAGAAGCCAAGCCAGGCCGATGAAGCTGAGCACGACGATAACGGCAATATATATACTCCAGAAACTACTGGTAAATTGGGATGTTGTGTTCATTATTTTGCTCCGTGATCACGGACTGACTGAGCTTGATCGTCCTTTTCAGACGGCCTTTGTTCGTCATTATCGAAAATACTGCTGGCTGCATCATCATAGTTTTTCTTATTGCGTCTATTGAACACAATATAGAGGACTAAAATAAAGCTGATGAATACCCAAACAGTAAAGAGCGAGCGAGCCCAGTTAGCGTCCATGATGTTACCTTACGTTTTTCAATGCCAAGCCCAAGCCTTGCAGGTAGGCGATAACAGCGTCCAGCTCTGATTTGTTGGCCAGCATTTCAGGTGCTTTGGCAATTTCTTCATCGCTGTAAGGTGTACCCACTTTACGCAGGGCTTTCATATGCGCCACAGTTGCCTCGGCATCGACTTTATTGCGTGCGAGCCATGGGAATGCAGGCATATTGGACTCCGGCACAACGTCGCGCGGGTTCAGCAGGTGGATGCGGTGCCATTCATCGGAATAACGGCCGCCGACACGAGCCAAATCCGGACCGGTACGTTTAGAACCCCATTGGAACGGATGATCATAAACAGACTCACCAGCAACGGAGTAGTGGCCGTAACGTTCAGTTTCTGCACGGAATGGACGAATCATTTGAGAGTGGCAGTTGTAGCAGCCTTCGCGTACGTAAATATCACGACCAGCCACTTGCAAGGCGTTGTATGGTTTCACGCCTGGCGCAGGTTCAGTAACTGCCTTGGAGAAGAACAGCGGGACGGCCTCGATCAGAAGGCCGACGCTGACTACAAGCAGGGTGAATACAATCAGTACACCGACTTTTTCTTCAGCTAATTGTTGTAATTTCATTTTGGTAGCCTATCTTTCTTATCATTAGTGGTGTTGAGTTTGAGAAACCGCAGGAATCTCAGCATCAACTGCTTTACCACTGATAGCAGTACGGTAAACGTTATATGCCATGATGCACATACCGCTCAGGTACAGAAGACCGCCGGTGAAACGAATCATGTAGTAAGGCATGGTACGTTTTACAGATTCGACAAAGGAATAAGTCAGTGTGCCGTCTTCGTTCAAAGAACCCCACATCAGGCCTTGCATCACACCGGCAATCCACATCGCGGCGATATACAGAACCACACCGATGGTTGCAATCCAGAAATGCGCTTCAACCAATTTGGTGCTGTACATTTCGTTTTTACCGAAGAGGCGAGGGATCATGTAGTAAACGGAACCGATGGTTACAAAGCCTACCCAACCCAATGCACCGGCGTGAACGTGTGCAACAGTCCAGTCAGTGTAGTGGCTCAGAGCATTAACAGTTTTGATAGACATCATCGGGCCTTCGAAGGTAGACATACCGTAGAAGGACAGAGATACGATCAAGAATTTCAAAATAGGGTCGGTACGCAGTTTGTCCCATGCACCAGACAGAGTCATGATACCGTTGATCATACCGCCCCAAGAAGGAGCGAACAGGATCAAAGACAATACCATACCCAAAGATTGAGTCCAGTCAGGCAATGCGGTGTAGTGCAAGTGGTGAGAACCTGCCCACATATAAGTGAAAATCAAAGCCCAGAAGTGAACAACGGACAAGCGGTAAGAGTAAATAGGACGGCCTGCTTGTTTTGGCACGAAGTAGTACATCATACCCAAGAAGCCGGCTGTCAGGAAAAAGCCTACTGCATTGTGGCCGTACCACCATTGAACCATCGCATCAATCGCACCAGCGTAAACCGGGTAAGATTTCATCAAACCGGCAGGGATGCTGATATTATTGACGATGTGCAACAGCGCAACAGCCAAGATGAAGCCGCCGTAGAACCAGTTGGCAACGTAAATATGTTTGATTTTACGTTTGGCAATCGTACCGAAGAATACGATGGCGTAGGCAACCCACACCAGCGTAATCAAAATGTCGATAGGCCATTCCAACTCGGCGTATTCTTTACCTTGGGTGTAACCCATAGGCAAGCTGATGGCCGCAGCTACGATAACGGCCTGCCAACCCCAGAAGGTAAATGCAGGCAGCCAACCGCCAAACAGACGGGTATTACATGTACGTTGAACAACGTAGTATGATGTGCCGATCAAACCGCAACCGCCGAATGCAAAAATAACCGCATTGGTATGCAGCGGACGCAGGCGACCAAAGTGGAACCAAGGTCCAATTTCAGATAAATCAAGGGATGGAGCAAATAATTGGGCGGCTACAATTACACCGACCAACATGCCCACAATACCCCAAACTACAGTCATGATGGCAAACTGGCGCACCACTTTGTAGTTATAAGTTTGTGTGTCCATGGAAGTCTCCATAAATTATGGGTATAAAAAATTTTTATCTCACCCCAACCCTTACGTTTATGAAAAGCGCAATACGGCTAAGGCTCAAATTTTTCTAAATTTAACATAGACACCACAACATGCCAAGCAAAATTACATTCCATATTGCATAAAACCTTTAGTGAGAGATAATCTCATTTCTTTTATAATCAATAAATTATTTAAACATATCCAATAAATCGGACACAGCATTTTTTCAAGCCCCCTTTTTCGTACAAATTTATTGATATAGATTAAACCTAACCTTTAAAAACACTTATCCTTAATAAACTTTAGCAAACTATACAATAGCTATGATTAATTACAAAATTACCCCTAACTTTCTGTCTCATGAATGGCACATCACCTTATCATTCACTCAACCCAATGATTTTGAAACAGAAATCAGCCTGCCAAACTGGGTTCCCGGCAGCTACCTCATCCGTGACTTTGCCCGCCACATCACACACATCAGTGCGCGTTGCAACGGCAAAGCCCAGCCGCTGACGCAAACCAGCAAAAACCATTGGCAAATCCCTGCCCTCAATGGAGCGTGGGAAATTTACTACACCGTCTACGCATTCGACTTGTCTGTACGCGGCTCATTCCTCAGTACCGAGCGCGGCTTTTTCGACGGCGCATGCCTCTTCTTAAAAGTACACGGACAAGAGGAACAACCGCACCAAGTCGAATTTCCTACCCTGCCACACACATGGCAGATAGCCACAACCCTGCCACAAATTTCGGCGACCACTTTTCAGACGGCCTCATATGCCGAGCTTATTGATCACCCTGTTGAAACAGGCATCATCGAATTCCTCAACTTTGAAGCACAAGGTATTCCCCACCGTATTGCATTAAGCGGTATCTACCCCGATTTCGACCGCGCCCGCTTCCTCGCCGATATTCAAAAAATCTGCGAAACCGAGTTGGCGATGTTCCCCTCCCCTGCCCCGTTTACCGAATACCTTTTTCTACTACATCTGGGCGACAACCTCTACGGCGGACTGGAACACATCAGCAGCACCGCCCTACTCGCCGACCGCCACAGTCTGCCATCTTACGATATGGGCGAAGCCGACAAAGCCTATACCGAACTGCTCGGCCTCTTCTCCCACGAATACTTCCACGCATGGAACGTTAAATCCATCAAACCGGCCGTCTTCGCACCTTACAATCTCGACCAAGAAAACTATACCGAGCAACTTTGGGCATTCGAAGGCATTACTTCCTACTACGACGACCTCTTTCTAGCCCGAAGCAAAACCATCAGCCCCGAAGCCTACCTTACCCTGCTTGCACAAAGCATCACACGCGTACAGCAGACACAAGGCCGTCTGAAACAAACACTTGCCCAATCCAGCTTCAGCGCATGGGACAAGTTCTACAAACAAGACGAAAACAGCCCAAATGCCATCGTCAGCTACTATCAAAAAGGCGCACTGGCCGCACTTTGCCTCGACCTCATCATCCGTGAAAAAAGCCAAGGCAAATACAACCTCAACAACGTAATGCAGCAACACTATCGCGACTGGTGCAACACCCATCAAGGCATACCCGAAAAACACTGGCAATCCCGTTGCCAAGAAATGACCGGTTTAGATTTAGAAACCTTCTTTCAGACGGCCTTATACAGCACCGAAGACATTCCGCTCGCGGAATGTCTGCAAAGCGTAGGTGTCAAACTCGACTTTATTCCCCTACCACGCCAGCACGGCGAAGCATTTGCCAGCGAACCCCAATCGGTTGCCCCCGCCAACGATTTCGGTGCACGTTTCAAACAAAGCAGCGATCATGCCATCCTGACTCATGTATTTAATGGCGGTAGCGCAGAAAATGCCGGACTCTGCCCGCAAGACAAAATCATCGCCTTAGGCGGCTATGCCTGCAACGACCTTGCAGCGCAGTGGAGCAAACTGCCTATCGGCACGTGCACCACCATCCATTTCTTCCGCCAAGGCCTGTTGCGTGAAACCAGCATCACAGTTCAAGCAGCAGAAGCCAATACCGCCCTGCTGCACATTACCGATCGACAAAAACTCGAAAACTGGTTGTACAATCATTAAATAAAACTTCAGACGGCCTGCTAATTCACAGGCCGTCTGAAATCAACATACCCATTTAATATAAAGAAAGGAAAAACTATGCCCATCCGTAAACTGACCGACACCCTCTATATCGCCCCCCAGCTGACCGAAGCTGATGTCCAAGAAGCCGTACGTCTCGGCATCCAAACCGTCATCTGCAACCGCCCGGACGGCGAAGAAGAAAACCAACCGGCTTTTGCCGAAGTACAAAACTGGTTTAAAGAGGCCGGCATCAACCAATTCTCACACCAGCCCGTCGTTGCGCCTCAAATCAATGCAGCCGATGTCGCAGCCTTCCAAAATCTGTTGCAACAATCTCCGGCTCCCATTCTTGCCTTCTGCCGCACCGGCACTCGCTGCTCCCTGCTTTGGGGTTATCATCAAGTGCAACACGGCGCATCTGTAGCCGAAGTAGTTGCCGCAGCCGAACAGGCAGGCGTGAATCTCAGCAACTTTGAAACCCGCCTGCAAGAAGCCAAAGATAAAGGTTTGGCTTAATACTTTATTTATATATAAGTAGTAGCCTTCAAACCAATCAGGCCGTCTGAAACCAATTCTTTCAGACGGCCTAATGACTTTTATTCACAATCAAACCTTATTTTTAATTTATTTCCACTATTCTAAAAATATATTTTCTAAATCAAACCCGAATTGACCTGTATCAATACCCTGACCCTATTTTCATTTATAATGCCTTTCGATGCTTCAGGGCCAAGCCCGAATCCTCCAGTTTTCCTCTATAAGAGCCAGCTCTCTTATTAAATGATTTTTCTTTCCTCTTGATGTGTGTGTGTTTGGGTGTGGCCGAAAGCCACCCCCTTTTTTTTATACCTACCCTCTTTAAGGCCGTCTGAAAACTTTCAGACGGCCTTTCCTTTCCCCTCACAAAAATAGTATAAAATCCCCTTATCGTTCAAACCACAAACTCAAAATACCATGGTCAATAAACTCACTCCCCCTCCAAGCCTGCCCGATCCGCAAGACCTCCGTGCCGTTATCGCTTACAACATGCGCCTCTACCGCGTTAATCACGGCTGGTCGCAAGAAGAACTGGCGCGCCAATGCGGACTTGACCGCACCTACGTCTCCGCCGTCGAGCGCAAACGCTGGAACATCGCCCTTTCCAACATCGAAAAAATCGCATCCGCGCTTAAAATCGCCCCTTACAAACTCCTCCTTCCGCCACAAGAAATGCTCCGCCAAATGACCGAACCTGCCGATACCCAAGCCTAATTCACAGCCAGACACCATCATGACCACCGCCCAACAAGCCATCCAAACCTACCAGCAGCAAAAAGCCGCAGCAGAAACTGCCTACCGCCAAAACAACCGTCCTACCGTTTACTTCCGCGACCATATCACCGCTGCCGAAACCCTGCTGCAAACCCTCTGGCAAATCCACTTCCCCGACAGCAACGACATCAGTCTGATTGCCATCGGTGGCTTCGGGCGTTGCGAACTCTACCCCCATTCTGACTGGGACTTAGCGATTATTTCCTCGGTCCCATTTTCAGACGGCCTGCAACAACAAACCGCCCAATTTATCCAAACCCTTTGGGACGCACGCCTCAATCCGGCCATCAAAAGCGGCAGCATAGAAGAAATCCTCCAAAGTACCCAAAACGACATTACCGGCGAAACCGCCTTTCTTGAGGCACGCCATCTCCAAGGCAATGCCAACCTTACCGCCCAACTTCTAAACAAACTCAACACACGCCGCGACACAGCCGCCTTTATCGAAGCCAAACTCCTCGAAATGGAGCAACGCCATACCAAATCCCAAGGCACAGGCGCACAACTCGAACCCAACATCAAAACCTGCCCCGGCGGCCTGCGCGACATCCACACCCTTATCTGGACAGCCAAAGCACAAGGCATAGACAGCAACCCCACCACCCTCGTTACCGCCGGCGTCCTCACACGCACCGAAGCCGGCATGCTGGCCCATGGCTACCGCCGTCTCGCCAACATCCGGATTCATCTCCACCTTACCGCCGACCGCCCCGAAGACAGGCTGCTTTTCGACTACCAGTCCCAAGTAGCCGAAAGCCTAGGCTATACCCAACCCGACATCCGCGGCCGAAGCGAAGCCCTGATGCACACCTTCTACCGAGCCACCAAAGCCATCAAACAACTCAACGGCATCCTTATTCCGGTTCTCAAAAACCATCAAACCTCCAGCCGCCCCCAACATATCCACCCTATCGACAGCCGCTACAAACGCATCGGCCACCAAATCGCCGCCAACGACCTTGCCCTGTTCGAGCAAAATCCCGAACACATCTTCACCATCATCCAAACCATGCAGGAGCAAAACATCACCACCATCGAGCCTCAAACCCTGCGTGCATGGTGGGCGGCCACACGAAAAATCAACACCCGTTTCACCCAAAACCCAGAAAACCGCCGCCGCTTTATCCAATTCTTCAAACACGGTACCGGCCTTACCCAAACCCTCCGTTTTCTCAACCTCTACGGCGTACTTGGCCGCTATCTCCCCGCATGGGAAAAAATCACCGGCCTGCTCCAACACGACCTCTTCCATATTTACCCCGTAGACGACCACATCCTGACCGTCGTCCGCAATATGCGCCGTCTCGCCATCGAAACCCACAGCCACGAAATGCCCGAGGCCAGCGCCATCATGCAGGCCTACCCACGACCGCATGTCCTCTACACCGCCGCCCTGCTGCACGACATCGCCAAAGGCCGTGGCGGCGATCACGCCAAAGAAGGCATCAAAGACGCACAACAATTCTCCGCCAACCACTACTACACCGAAGAAGAAAGCCACCTCCTCGCATGGCTGGTTGAAAACCACCTGCTCATGTCTACTGTTGCCCAAAAAGAAGACATCCAAGACCCGCATGTCCTCCAAGCCTTTTGCCGCCGTATTCCCACACGCGAATACCTCGACGCACTCTACCTGCTTACCATTGCCGACATCCGCGGCACCAACCCCAAACTTTGGAACACATGGCGCGCCAGTCTGCTCCAAACCCTCTACCACAGCACCGCCGCCGTTTTAAACAGCAAAAACCACGATCCCGAACGCCTCCCAAATCGACGCGAACAAGCCTCGACCGATCAGCTCACGTGCGCGGCCGTTCCCCTCAAAAACCAACAAAAACTCCGCCGCATACTCGGCAGTGCATACTACGTCCGCCATCAGACGCGGGAAATCCTCTGGCACACCGCAAACCTCGCCTACGACACCCAAAGTCCGGCCGTCCGCAGCCGTATCCTTCCCCAAAGCAACAGCCTTCAAGTCATGGTGTTCATGCCCAATGGCGACCGCCTCTTCGCACGCCTCTGCCGCATCTTCAGCAGCCACCGCTTCGACATCCAAGCCGCCCGCGCCTTCATTACCGAACACGACTACATCCTCGACACCTTTATCCTGCAACTTCCCGACAATCTCCCGCCTGAAGAATATCCCGACCGCCAAAGCGCACTCGAAGCCGAACTCAACAGCTTCATCCACGGCAACACCACCATCCAAAAACAAAGCGGCCGCCCGCACATCAGCCGCCGCATCCGCCACATCCCCATTCCGCCTACCGTAATCATCACCCCCGAAGAAGATTATCCCGGCTGGCACACCATAGACATCACCGCCGTCAACCGCCCCCACCTCCTCGCCGACATCGCCGAGACCTTCTTCGCACACAACATCAGCCTGCGCTACGCCAAAATCACCACCTTGGATCAGCGCATTGAGGACAGCTTCATCACCTACAGTCCATCCCTACAAGACCCGCAAACCCAAAACACCCTAAAACAGGCATTAATCGAAGTCTTGACCCCATAAAGGCCGTCTGAACATCTTAAAAACATAGGGTGAGCATTTTTTGCTCACCCTAATCACATCCAAATTATAAACATCCTGAATATATCCTTCTAAAACACTCAAGAAATCCAAAGCCTTAAAATTCTAAACCAGAACTTCCTTCTGACATAAAACTACATTCCAAAATCATAACTAAAATGAATATAATTCTAATAACAAATTTTCATTCACCTATTACACCAAACCCTCTTTAAAAATCCTTCCTTCCAAATTTTCTCCTCATCCATATTCAAACAAAATACGCATTTAAAATAAAATCCATAAAAAACAAAAAAATAAAATCACAAGATATTAAACTCACCGATTAATCCATAAAGATACCGTCCATCTAAATCAATTAACATATTATTGAACAAGCTTAATTTCTGACAAAAACGTCACACGCCCAAACTTGTCTCCCTTCCCTGTCACAAAAAACACAAAACTGACAAAAAACGTCAACCCCCTAATTTCCCAAAAATCCTGAAACTTTCAAACAAAACCTCACAAAATTTAAAAATTAAAAAATAATCCCAATAAAAACAACAAATAAAAAATAAAAAATAAAATTTTCAGCCTATTTCCCATACTTGGCACACCGACTGCTTGAAACAACACGTCCGGTAAGGCCCAAGCCTCAAAGCAGCAAGCCCGACGGAAGCTGTATATTCCTTCTTACTTTATGGTTTACTCATAATACATAGTGCCAAGCACATTACGGACTTTTTACTTAAACATAATTATTCACACTTTCAAACTGGAGTTTTAATCAATGAAAGCAATCCAAAAAGGTTTCACCCTGATCGAATTGATGATCGTCATCGCGATTATCGGCATCTTGGCAGTTATCGCCCTGCCTGCATACCAAGACTACACTGCACGTGCCCAAGTTTCTGAAGCCATCACTTTGATGGAAGGTCAAAAGTCTGCTATTGTTGAATACTATGCAGATAAAGGCAAATGGCCTACTAGCAATAAAGAAGCGGGTATTGCAGACGAGGGAAGCATTGAGGGGAAATATGTTAAACAAGTAAAAGTCGAAGCTAATGGTGTTATTACCGCCACAATGAAAGAAGCAAACGTCAATAACGAAATTAAAAATAAAACCGTATCACTTACTCCAACAGCAACTACAACTACAGGAGAAGGTAACGATGCCAAAACAACTGGCAACGGATCTTTCACTTGGACTTGTAAACCAGGTGCAACTGATGGCGTAGCTACAAAATTCTTGCCTTCCTCTTGCCGTCCAGATGAGAAAAAACCAGCTGCGTAAAAATAAGCTAGCTAATCTAATTTAAATATCTAACAAAAGATATTCGACTCGAAGCAAATCCCATAATAATTATGGGATTTGCTTTATAAAATAAAAATAAGAAAACGACATACTCAAAAATGAAAAAACTACGCAAAGCCCAAACCGGCTTTAGCCTGATTGAGTTGATGATTGTTATCGGCATTATCGGCATTTTGGCAATAGCGGCTCTTCCTGCATACCAAAACTATGTTGCCAGAGCACAAGTAGCAGAAGGCATTTTGTTGGCAGGCAGTATGAAAAGCTATGTTGAAGAAGCCTATGCGGATAAAGGCAGCTTGCCGCTTGACCTCAATATCAAGCAACTCGCTTCAGACGACAATAAAGTCGGCAACTATGTAAAGATTGTCCGTATTGAAGATAACGGCACTATTGTTGCCGCCATCGGTAATCAAGCCGCTGTACCTGTGAAGAATACCGAAATCCACCTGACACCAAGTTTTGCAAAAACAGGTAATACCAAAGGCACAACAGTTTGGTCTTGCGGTGGCACCATGGATACACACTTCCTTCCCGTATCCTGCAAACAAAGCTTGTAAGCTTATTTCCCAAAACACAAAAATACATTGCGAAGAAAACCCCAAACAAAGCCAAATACAAACGCGGAAAACGAACAAATCAAAAGAACAAAACTCTCCAAAACAAGGTCATTAAGAGCCTGAATGATCACATTACGAAAATAAATGCCGTCTGAAATTCATTTTCAGACGGCCTCTTTATACCTAATCACAATATGACATAAAACTTTGATCTTGATTAGTTTCAGACGGCCTTCATCTTTTCACAACTACATAAAACAAATTCGCAACACTCCTTATAAGACAATTTGTCGCACATCTGAACTCAATATATAATTTAACCATACAAGTCTTTATTTTTAAGCATTTTTCATTTTTAAAACATACATTGCCTACATTGGGAGAACCAACATGCCTCATCTAAACTTGGACAAAACGGATTTAAAGATTCTGCAGGTTTTGCAGGAAAATGGGCGGTTGAGCAATGTTGAGCTTTCTGAAAAGGTGGCACTCTCCCCTTCTCCCTGCCTGCGCCGTCTCAAGCAGCTTGAAGATGCAGGCATTATTCAAAAATATGCCGCCCAGCTTTCTCCCGTATCTTTGGGCTTGGGTTTGCAGGCTTTTATCCGTGTATCGATTAGCAAGGCAAAAGATGCGCGCGAGGATTTTTCCGAATCTGTCCGCGCTTGGCCGGAAGTATTGAGCTGCTTTGCTTTAACAGGCGAAACCGACTATCTGCTCCATGCATTTTTTACCGATATGAACGCGTTTTCCCATTTTGTTTTGGACACGCTGCTTTCACACCACGGTGTGCAAGATGCGCAATCGAGTTTTGTGTTGAAAGAAATTAAAAACACGACCGCTCTGCCTTTGGTTCATTTGGTTCAGGATTAATGATTTGAAACTGATAAAGGCCGTCTGTTGTTCAGACGGCCTTTTAAATTCCAATGGTTTGCTTTCAAGCCCATACACTTGTATACTTTTTAAGAATAATTCACATAAGCTTTTACTATGACAGACACCGCCCATCTCGATACCAATACTGTTTCAGAACATACCAAACAATGGTTGGAAAAAGCCGTTATCGGGCTGAATCTTTGCCCGTTTGCCAAAGCGCCGCACGTTAAAAACCTGGTTCGCATCGTTGTCAGCGAAGCCCGTCATTTAGACGGTTTCCTTGAGGACTTGGATCGTGAATTGCAGCTTCTGGGCAATACGCCCGCTTCGGAATTGGAAACCACTTTACTGGTTCATCCGACGCTATTCCCTGATTTTGAAACCTTCAACCAAATGCTGGAAATTGCCGATGATGCGGTTGTAGAAAACGAATTGGAAGGCGTTATCCAAATTGCGCCGTTCCATCCTGATTTTCAATTTGAAGGCACAGAAGCCGACGACATCAGCAACTACACCAACCGCTCGCCCTACCCGACCTTGCACCTGATTCGTGAAGACAGCATTGCCAAAGCGGCTGAAGCATTTCCCGATGCCTCGGCAATTTTTGACCGCAATATCGCGCTGCTGGAAAAAATGGGGCATGAGGGCTGGGATAAATTAGACATTCCGCGTTGTCCATTTCCGCATCACAAGCCATCTGAAAACAAATAATTGGTGATGGGAAGATGGTTCGCTATTTATTGATTTTTTGCGGCGCATTGTCACTCGTCTTGGGCATTATCGGCATTTTCCTGCCATTACTGCCGACTACGCCTTTCATTTTATTGACCGCCGCCTGCTGGGCAAAAGCCTCGCCGCGCTTTCACAATTGGCTGTATCATCACCGCCATTTCGGTCCGATCATACAAAACTGGGAAAACAACGGCGCCGTGCCACGCAAGGCAAAGTTCTTCGCTATCGGCATGATGGCCCTTTCTTGCCTGTTTATGTTTTGGCAATTTCCGGAACGCTGGTGGATTGGTGCCGTATCATCAGTCTTCTGTAGTTGCGTGGCAGTGTGGATGTGGTTACGGCCGGAGGCATAAAATAAAACAGGTGGGCATTTTCGCTTACCTGTTTTTTATTTTCACACCCAATTTATCCATTAAAACAATCAGTAAGAACCAAAACACCCTATTCAACCCTCATTTTTCAGACGGCCTCCATTTATTCAATCAAATGTAAATTTTAGCTAAAATTAATTCAAAGCATTTTTTCGATAGTATTATTTTCGATATTTTAAACTCCTGTTTCAAAAACATTTTTTTACTACTTCCAACTACGCCCATCGCTTTTATTTCTTTATTTGTATCAACATTTCTTTTGATTCCAACACTCTAAACCGTCCCTTAACACTTGCTTTGCGTTATACTTTCCCCTGGCACAACCGCGCAGTTCGTCTGGATATTTTCAGACGGCCTGAATATTTCACCGCCGTGCTTTCTCAACGAAGTTCCTCACGGCGCAACAGAATAAAAAGGAAATACTATGCGCTCTCTCTCATTTTTACTGCTTCTTGCCGCCTTTCCTGCTGCGGCATCTGATTTTGACGGCTCATCCGCAAGCCTGCTTTGGGGTCTGCCGTTTGCACTGATTCTCTTGTCCATTGCACTCGGACCTCTGTTTTTCTCCCGTATTTGGCACCATCACTTCGGCAAAATTACAGCGTTTTGGACGCTGCTGTTTTTAACGCCGTTTATCATAACCTTTGGTTTTGGAGCCGGCGTGCATACCGTTGCCCATGCGTTGGTTGAAGAATATATCCCCTTTATCCTGCTGCTTTTGGCGCTCTATACCATTTCAGGCGGTATTTTTGTCAGCGGCGATTTGCACGGCTCGCCTAAATTGAACACAACCCTGTTGGCAGTCGGCACGGCTTTGTCGTCCATCATGGGGACGACAGGCGCGGCTATGTTGATGATTCGTCCGCTTTTGAAAGCCAATCATAAACGCCACTACCGCGTTCACATTGTGATTTTCTTCATTTTCTTGGTAGCGAATATCGGCGGCGGTCTGACTCCTTTAGGCGATCCCCCTCTGTTCTTAGGATTCCTGAAAGGCGTAGATTTCATGTGGACGGTCAAACACATGCTGATGCCTGTATTGATCAGTTCTGTGGTTTTGCTGGCCGTTTTCTACATCATCGACAGCCGACACTTCAACCGTGAACAAAGCGAGCACCTTGCTCCCGCCCCTTCCGATAAAGAAGAAAAAATCAAAATTTACGGCAAATGGAATTTCCTGTTACTGGCCGGTGTTGTCGGCGCGGTTTTATTGTCCGGCTTGTGGAAACCAAATCATCCGGGCTTTGAAATCTTGGGCAGCCATTACGCCTTGCAAAACCTGATGCGCGATGGCATTTTGCTGGCTTTGACCGCCGTATCTTGGATTATTACACCCAAACAGGTACGCGCAGGCAATGAGTTCAACTTCGAGCCGATTGCCGAAGTGGGCAAACTGTTTTTGGGTATTTTCATTACCATTTCCCCCGTCTTGGCAATTTTGAAAGCCGGCGAAACAGGTGCATTGGCTTCCGTTGTTTCTCTGGTTCACGACTCGGCAGGCAATCCGATTAATGTGATGTATTTCTGGATGAGCGGCATTTTGTCGGCATTCTTGGATAACGCGCCGACTTATTTGGTGTTCTTCAATATGGCCGGTGGCGATGCCCAAGCCTTGATGACAGGCCATCTGTTCCATTCGCTGCTGGCAGTATCCATGGGTTCCGTATTTATGGGTGCGCTCACTTATATCGGTAATGCGCCGAACTTCATGGTCAAAGCCATTGCCGAACAACGCGGCGTACCGATGCCTTCCTTCTTCGGCTACATGGCATGGTCGGTGATTGTATTGGTACCGCTGTTTGCCCTGCATACGATGATTTTCTTCGTTTGGCAGCTCTTTTAAACTTAGAGGCCGTCTGAAATTCAGACGGCCTTTTATTTTCAGCTATATCATCAAACATAGCGTTTAAATATCAATCAGTTAAAAATTATTTCTCTTAACACTCGATTACATATTCCTACTTTTTTCCCACTTTTCCCGTAAAAATAAGCGTAAAACTGACATAAAGCAGCCTATACCTGATAAAATCTAAAGCTTTGTTGTTTGCGTTTATTCGTTGTTTTTATAGCAAACCTCTGCTTTTTTCAGACAGCCCATTCTTTGTTTCAAAGCATTACATGCCGTCTGAAAAAACAATCCGACATCCGAATCTCAACCCACCAAAAAGTAACGCATCCTTATGATTAAGATAAAAAAAGGCTTAGACCTGCCTATCGCAGGCAGACCGGAGCAAGTCATTTATGACGGCCCGGCCATTACCGAAGTCGCGTTGCTTGGCGAAGAATATGTCGGCATGCGCCCCTCGATGAAAATCAAGGAAGGCGAAGCCGTCAAAAAAGGCCAAGTGCTGTTTGAAGACAAAAAGAATCCGGGCGTAGTATTTACCGCTCCGGCTTCAGGCAAAATCGCCGCGATTCACCGTGGCGAAAAGCGCGTACTTCAGTCAGTCGTGATTGCCGTTGAAGGCAACGACGAAATCGAGTTCGAACGCTACGCACCTGAAGCGCTGGCAAAATTGAGCAGCGAAGAAGTGCGCCGCAGCCTGATCCAATCCGGTTTGTGGACTGCGCTGCGTACCCGTCCGTTCAGCAAAATCCCTGCCGTCGATGCCGAGCCGTTCGCCATCTTCGTTAATGCGATGGACACCAATCCGCTGGCTGCCGATCCTACGGTCATCATCAAAGAAGCCGCCGAAGACTTCAAACGCGGCCTGTTGGTATTGAGCCGCCTGACTGAGCGTAAAATCCATGTGTGTAAAGCAGCAGGCGCAGACGTGCCGTCTAAAAACGCTGCCAACATCGAAACACATGAATTTGGCGGCCCGCATCCTGCCGGTTTGAGTGGCACGCACATTCATTTCATCGAGCCAGTCGGTGCGAACAAAACCGTTTGGACCATCAATTATCAAGATGTGATTGCCATTGGCCGTTTGTTTGCAACAGGCCGTCTGAACACCGAGCGCGTTGTTGCCTTGGGTGGCTCTCAAGTCAACAAACCGCGCCTCTTGCGTACCGTTTTGGGTGCGAAAGTATCGCAAATTACTGCGGGCGAATTGGTTGATGCAGACAACCGCGTGATTTCCGGCTCAGTATTGAACGGCGCGATTGCACAAGGCGCGCACGATTACCTCGGCCGCTACCACAATCAGATTTCCGTTATCGAAGAAGGCCGCAGCAAAGAGCTGTTCGGCTGGGTTGCGCCACAACCGGACAAATACTCCATCACGCGCACCACTCTCGGCCATTTCCTGAAAAACAAACTCTTCAAGTTCAACACAGCCGTCAACGGCGGTGACCGCGCCATGGTACCAATCGGCACTTATGAGCGCGTAATGCCCTTGGATATCCTGCCTACCCTGCTCTTGCGCGATTTAATCGTCGGCGATACCGACAGCGCTCAGGCACTGGGTTGCTTGGAATTGGACGAAGAAGACCTCGCTTTGTGCAGCTTCGTCTGCCCGGGTAAATACGAATACGGCCCGCTGTTGCGCAAGGTGCTGGAAACCATTGAGAAGGAAGGCTGATTATGGGCTTGAAACATTTTCTGGAAAAAATCGAACCGCACTTCCTGCCGGGCGGCAAACATGAAAAATGGTATGCCCTCTACGAAGCTGCGGCGACGATTTTCTATACATCCGGCGCGGTAACGCGCAAAGCGGCCCACGTCCGCGATGCGCTCGACTCCAAGCGCATGATGATTTTGGTGTGGCTGGCTTTGTTCCCTACCATGTTTTACGGTATGTACAACGTCGGCGCACAGGCATTCGGTGCATTAACGCCTGATTTGCTGCAACAAAATATCGCCAACGACTGGCATTACGCCCTTGCCAACGCTTTGGGCATCAATATGTCGTCTGAAGCGGGTGTGTTGGGCAAAATGCTGTTCGGCGCGATTTTCTTCCTGCCGATTTACGCGACTGTATTTGTTGTGGGCGGCTTCTGGGAAGTTTTGTTCGCCACTGTACGCAAACACGAAATCAACGAAGGTTTCTTCGTAACTTCAATTCTGTTTGCTTTGATCGTTCCCCCTACCCTGCCTTTGTGGCAAGCGGCTTTGGGTATTTCTTTCGGCGTTGTGGTTGCGAAAGAAGTATTCGGCGGTACAGGTAAAAACTTCATGAACCCTGCTCTGGCAGGCCGTGCGTTCCTGTTCTTCGCCTACCCAGCCAACATTACCGGCGATACCATCTGGACTGCAGTTGACGGCTATTCCGGTGCCACTGCTTTGGCGCAATGGGCGGCACACGGTGCAGATGGCCTGAAAAACGCTGTAACCGGTCAAAACATCTCTTGGATGGATGCGTTTATCGGTAACGTACCCGGCTCAATCGGCGAAGTATCCACTTTGGCGCTCTTAATCGGCGGCGCGTTTATCGTGTTCACCCGTATTGCCTCTTGGCGCATTATTGCCGGCGTGATGATCGGTATGATTGCCATGTCTTCACTGTTTAACTTCATCGGTTCGGACACCAACGCCATGTTCTCCATGCCTTGGTACTGGCACTTGGTGGTCGGCGGCTTCGCCATCGGTATGCTGTTTATGGCGACCGACCCTGTTTCCGCTTCCTTTACCAATGTCGGCAAATGGTGGTACGGCGCGCTTATCGGTGTAATGTGCGTATTGATCCGCGTGGTCAACCCTGCTTACCCCGAAGGCATGATGTTGGCGATTCTGTTTGCCAACCTGTTTGCCCCGATTTTCGACTATTTCGTCGCACAAGCGAACATCAAACGCAGAAAGGCGCGCAGCAATGGCTAAGAAATTCGATAAAGACAGCTTCAGTGGCACGCTGATTGTGGTATTGGTTGTCAGCCTGATTTGTTCCATCATCGTTGCTGGTGCGGTCGTCGGCTTGAAACCAATCCAAGAGAAACAAAAACTCCAAGACAAACAAGGCTATATCTTGAGCGTAGCCGGTTTGATGGATAAAAACACCGACATCAGCAAAACCTTTGCCGAACGTATCGAGCAACGCGTTGTCGATTTGGCAACAGGCGAATACGTGAAAGACGCGCCGAAAGACTTCAGCGCGCGCATCGCAGGCAAAGACCCTGCCCAAAGCATCCAAATCAAACCCGAAGACGATTTGGCCGGCATCAAAAGCCGTGCCAAATACACTGAGGTTTACTTGGTAAAAGGCGAAGACGGCAAAGTCAGCCAAATCATCCTGCCTATGCACGGCAACGGTTTGTGGTCTGTCATGTACGGTTTTGTCGCCATCCAACCCGACGGCAACACCATCAACGGCATTACCTATTACGACCAAGGCGAAACCCCGGGCTTGGGCGGCGAAATCGGTAATCCGTTGTGGCAACAAAAATTCGTCGGCAAAAAACTGTTTGACGAACAAGGCAAACTCGCCCTGCATGTTGGCAAAGGCGCAAGTTCGGACAAAGAACACGGCGTAGATGCCCTCTCCGGCGCGTCGCTGACATCTAAAGGCGTGCAAGGTTCGTTCGCCTACTGGTTCGGCGAAAACGGCTATATCCCCTACCTGAACAAATTGAAATCAGCAGGAGCACAATAATGGCTGACATGAAACGCTTGAAACATTTGATGTTTTCACCCTTTATCGACAACAACCCGATTGCCTTGCAGGTTTTGGGTATTTGTTCGGCTTTGGCGGTTACCACCAAACTTCAGACGGCCATCGTGATGGGTATTTCCGTGAGTTTGGTAACCGGTTTTTCCAGCTTTTTCATCTCATTGGTACGCAACTACATCCCCAACAGCATCCGTATTATTGTGCAAATGGCGATTGTTGCTTCCTTGGTAACGCTGGTTGACCAACTGCTCCAAGCCTTTGCTTATGAGCTGTCCAAACAGCTGTCCGTATTCGTCGGCCTGATTATTACCAACTGTATCGTGATGGGCCGTGCCGAAGCATTCGCCATGAAAGAGCCACCGCTGGAAAGCTTGGTTGACGGTATCGGCAACGGTGCAGGTTACGGCTTAATGCTGATCATCATCGCAACCATCCGCGAACTGATCGGCTCAGGCAAGCTCTTTGGCTACACCATTTTCCAAACCGTACAAGATGGCGGCTGGTATCAAACCAACGGCTTGTTCCTGCTCGCTCCTAGCGCGTTCTTCATCATCGGCTTCTTGGTATGGGGTCTGCGCACTTGGAAACCTGAACAGGCGGAGAAATAACACATGGAACATTACTTAAGCCTCTTTGTAAAATCCGTCTTTCTGGAAAACATGGCACTTTCCTTCTTCTTGGGGATGTGTACATTTTTGGCGGTATCTAAAAAAGTATCCACTGCATTCGGTTTGGGCGTTGCCGTAACTTTCGTACTCGGCCTGTCCGTCCCAGCCAACCAACTGGTTTACTCGCTGTTAAAAGACGGCGCGCTGGTTGAAGGCGTGGACCTGACCTTCCTGAAATTCATCACCTTCATCGGCGTAATTGCCGCTTTGGTGCAGATTTTGGAAATGTTCTTGGACAAATTCGTCCCTGCCCTCTACAACGCATTGGGTATCTACCTGCCCCTGATTACCGTAAACTGCGCGATTTTCGGTGCCGTATCGTTTATGGCGCAACGCGAATATAACTTCGGCGAGTCCGTTGTATATGGTTTCGGTGCAGGTTTGGGCTGGCTTTTGGCTATTGTCGCTTTGGCGGGCATTACCGAAAAAATGAAATATTCGGACGTCCCTAAAGGCCTCAAAGGCTTGGGCATTACCTTTATCGCTGCTGGCCTGATGGCAATGGCGTTTATGTCGTTCTCCGGCATCCAGTTATAAGAAAGGAATCGGCATGGAGATTATTTTAGGTATCGTGATGTTTACCCTCATCGTCTTGGTTTTGGCACTGATGATTCTGTTTGCCAAATCCAAGTTGGTGAGCGAAGGCGACATCACCATCAAAATCAATAACGAAAAAGAGCTGACGATGCCTGCCGGTGGCAAACTGCTGGGTGCGCTTGCCAGCCAAGGTATTTTCGTTCCTTCCGCCTGCGGTGGCGGCGGCTCATGCGGCCAATGCCGCGTTGTCGTGAAAAGCGGCGGTGGCGACATTCTGCCAACCGAGTTGTCCCACATCAGCAAACGCGAAGCGCGCGAAGGCTGCCGTCTGTCTTGTCAGGTCAACGTCAAAACCGACATGGACATCGAAGTACCGGAAGAAGTATTCGGAGTGAAAAAATGGGAATGTACCGTCATCTCCAATGACAACAAAGCAACGTTCATTAAAGAGCTCAAGCTTGCCATTCCCGAAGGCGAAGAAGTTCCTTTCCGCGCCGGTGGCTACATCCAAATTGAAGCCCCTCCTCACACTGTTGCCTACAAAGACTTCGATATTCCTAAGGAATACCACGAAGACTGGGACAAATACAATCTGTGGCAATACGTTTCCAAAGTGGATGAGCCGATTTTGCGTGCCTACTCTATGGCTTCATACCCTGAAGAAAAAGGCATCATCATGCTGAACGTTCGTATCGCTACGCCTCCTCCTCGCGTACCTGACGCGCCTCCGGGACAAATGTCATCTTATATTTGGTCACTGAAAGCCGGTGATAAAGTAACGATTTCCGGTCCGTTTGGTGAGTTCTTTGCCAAAGATACCGATGCCGAAATGGTATTTATCGGCGGTGGTGCAGGTATGGCGCCGATGCGTTCCCACATTTTCGACCAGCTGAAACGTTTGAACTCCAAACGTAAGATTACTTTCTGGTATGGTGCTCGTTCTAAACGCGAGATGTTCTATGTCGAAGACTTCGACCAACTCGCAGCAGAATTCCCGAACTTCACATGGCACGTCGCCCTGTCCGACCCATTGCCTGAAGACAACTGGGACGGTTACACAGGCTTCATTCACAACGTGGTTTACGAAAACCACCTGAAAAACCATGAAGCACCGGAAGACTGCGAATTCTACATGTGCGGCCCTCCGATCATGAACCAGTCCGTGATCAAAATGCTCAAAGATTTGGGCGTGGAAGACGAAAACATCCTCTTGGACGATTTCGGCGGTTAACAGACAAAAAGGAAGAAACTTCGGTTTCTTCCTTTTTTATTGCCAGGCCGTCTGAAAACCATACTTTCAGACGGCCTGAACCTTTCTTTTACGATACAATAAAGGCTTCAAAAAATAATCCGCAAATCCCTTATGCCGTTTCTTTCAAATTCGTTTTACCGTCCGATAATCGGTTGCACCGTTGCCATCGTTTCCGCACTCACGCTCTCTGCCTGCCAACCTGAAAAACAACAAACCATCACCCTGCAAGGCGAGACCATGGGCACGACCTATACCGTCAAATACCTTTCAGACGGCCAAGACAAACTCCCCTCCCCTGCCGAAATACAAAAACGCATTGATAATGCGCTTAAAGAAGTCAACCGGCAAATGTCTACCTACCAGACCGATTCCGAAATCAGCCAATTCAACCAGCTGCGCACCGTCAATCAGGCTATGCCCATTTCCCAAGACTTTGCCTATGTGACCGGCGAAGCCTTGCGTTTAAACAAACTGACGCACGGCGCACTGGACGTAACCGTCGGCCCTTTGGTCAACCTTTGGGGATTCGGCCCGCAAAAAGAAATCACGCACGAACCGACTGCCCAAGAAATCCAACATGCTTCAGAAATGGTCGGTACGGACAAACTCAAACTTTCCCAAGACGGCCAGCAGCCTACCCTCGCCAAAACCCATCCCGAAGTCTATTTAGACCTATCCTCCATCGCCAAAGGCTTTGGCGTGGATAAAACCGCCGCCGAACTTGAAAAACTCAATATCGGCAATTATTTGGTAGAAATCGGAGGCGAGTTGCATGGCAAAGGCCACAATGCGCAAGGCAACCCTTGGCGTATCGGCATCGAGCAGCCCAATATCGTTCAAGGCGGCGCAACCCAAATCACCATTCCATTGGACAATAAATCACTGGCCACATCCGGCGACTACCGCATTTTCCATGTCGATAAGTCAGGCCGCCGCCTTTCCCATATCATCAACCCTAAAACCAAACAACCCATCAGCCACAACCTTGCTTCCATCAGCGTAGTAGCTGAAAACGCCACACTTGCAGACGGCCTTTCAACCGGATTGTTCGTCCTCGGAGAAACAGAAGCGCTTAAACTTGCCGAGCAAGAAAATCTCGCCGTTTTCCTTATCATCCGGACCCCGCAAGGCGGCTACCATACTAAAATGTCCAGCGCATTCAAGAAATTATTAAACTAACCTTCAGGAATACACACATGAAAACCCTTCTTCTGACTTTCGGCATCTTTATCATTGTCATCCTCGGCATGGCAGTCGGCTATATTTTCTCCAAACGCACCATCAAAGGCAGCTGCGGCGGCATTTCCTCGCTCGGCATGAAGAAAATGTGCGATTGCGACACGCCATGCGATACCTTGCAAAAAGAGCTGGATAAAAAACAACATTCCGACAACCAAGGCATCAAAGTCGATCATTAAGTCGTTGTTGAATGTTTATTAGTGATTTAAGGCTGCTTATCCCCTATCAGGCCGTCTGAAAAATAAAAGAGCGTAATCCCAATGGATACACGCTCTTTTATTTTGCCTCTTCCAAAGCAATCCAACCATATCTTGCACACCCGTTTAAAACAAAACACTTCAAACCAATCGAGAAAAAAGAAAAGCTCCTGCAAAACAGGAGCTTTTTCTTGGAAGAAACCGGATTATTTCAATTTAGTTTCTTTGTAAATAACGTGTTTACGGGCTACTGGGTCAAATTTTTTGATTTCCAGTTTGCCAGGCATAGTACGTTTGTTTTTAGTAGTTGTGTAGAAGTGACCAGTACCAGCACTGGACTCCAGTTTGATTTTATCGCGCATTGCAGTAATCCTTAATTAATGGTGTTTAAATTAAGCTTCGCCGCGAGCACGCAAATCAGCCAATACGACATCAATGCCTACTTTATCGATGGTGCGCAATGCAGCGTTAGAAACGCGCAGGCGAACCCAGCGGTTTTCACTTTCTACCCAGAAACGACGTGATTGCAAGTTAGGCAAAAAACGACGTTTGGTTTTGTTGTTGGCGTGTGATACGTTATTGCCAGACATCGGGCGCTTACCGGTCACTTTGCAAACTCGTGCCATGGTTAGTCTCCAAACTTCTAAAATAGTAAAACGCGATTTATACCACGAAATCCGCCTTCAGTTCAAGTCGTTTACTGAAAAAACGGGATTTGTGGAAATAAATCTTCTCAATATGTTGCATCTGCGAAACGGTATTTCGCAAAGCCTTAACTTTTCAATTATAACGGATTTCTTTAAAAAAATCATCTGTCGTTTGCGTGGCCGGCGAAATAAACAGGCCGTCTGAACATTTCAGACGGCCTGTTTATCGTCATGCTTTTTTCTTCAACGCCGCATTCAAAATGCAGCCGAGTATAAAGCAGGCTAAAGAGGGAACAACCCACCCTAAACCGATATTGTAAAACGGCAATGCGCGCTCGATGGCAGCCACGGTTTCGGCATCAAATCCAAACGCGGCCTTATAGGCATCGAGCAAGCCGACCATAAGGGCCGCCATCATGGTGCAGAAATAGACAATACGGCCGCCGCCAAACAGTTTATCTGTCAAGGCCAACAAAATGATGACGATGGTCAGCGGATATAACAGCATCAACATAGGGATGGAAAACTGCAAAATCGCTGACAGGCCTTTGTTGGCCAACAGGATAGACACCACCGTATTCAGTATCACAAAGATTTTATAAGAAATCCCCGGGCAAAGACGGTTGAAATATTCTGCGCATGAAGTAATCAAGCCAACCGCTGTACTCAGACAGGCAAGCAACACCATGACGCCAAGCAACACAATACCGGCCGTACCGAAATAGTTCTGTGCGGTTTTAGACAAAACCGACGCGCCGTTTTCCTGTAAGCCGATACCGGCCACACCTGTCGCGCCCATATAGCCGATAAACAGGTAAACCACTGCCAAACAAGAAGCTGCCAACACGCCCGAAATCGTCGTTGTCTTCAGCAAGTCCGAGCGATTGTCCACACCCATGGCGCGAACGGCATCGATGACGATAATGGCAAACACCAGCGAAGCCAGGGCGTCCATGGTGCCGTAGCCTTCCAAAATACCTTTAACCAACGGATGAGTGGCAAAATCGCCTTGCGCCGCCTGCGGCACGCCCATCGGGTTAATAGCGGCATAGCCGACCAATATTGCAATTGCCAGCAACAAAACGGGCGTAAGAATTTTACCGATACGGTCAACCAGCTTCCCTGGAGAAATCGACAGCCAATAAGTCATGCCGAAAAACACCAGGCTGAATACGGCCAATGCGATATTTTTCCAAGATTCATCAATGAAAGGGGAAATCGCGGTTTCAAAAGACACTGTCGCCGTACGCGGCATGGCAAACAGAGGGCCGATTGCCAGATAAAGCGCCGTGGCAAAAGTCACGCCGTACCAAGGCGCAACACGGGAAGCCAGTGCCTCCACATCGCGCGAACCGGAATAGCCGACGGCAATCACGCCCAATAATGGCAAACCCGCCCCGGTCAGCAGAAAGCCGAACATGGCCGAAAGCCAGTTTTCACCGGCCTGCTGTCCCAAAAAAGCAGGAAAAATCAGGTTCCCCGCCCCAAAAAACAGGGCAAACAGCATTAAGCCCACCGCCCATAAAGAAGCTTTGGTATGACTTGTTGTCGAATTCATTTTAGTTCTCTTTTTTCAAATTTTCGTTATCGGTTTTATCTGCTTCAAGGCCGTCTGAAAGCATTTCGGCTTCGTTTGTTTCCAAACCGTCTTTCAGGCTGATTTCGATTTCGCCATAATTTTCCGGCTGTACGATACGCACCAAGCCTTCTTTAGCCAATTCCAGCAATGCAATAAAATTGACCACCACATATGTCGCGCCCTGCTCCGGCTTAAACAAATCGCTGAACTTGCTGATACCGCTTTCGTTCAAACGGCGCAAAATCGCCGTCATCTGCGCGCGCACGGAAATGGTTTCCCGCACTACTTCATGACTGCGCGTATGCTTGGCACGCGACAAAATACCCAACCAAGCCTGCGTCAAATCGGCAATGTACACTTCCGGCAACTTCGCTTCGACCGCAATTTCCAACGGCAAATATGCCCAAGCGAAATCACGTCCGGCACGCGGCAATGCGTCCAAGCCCTGAGCCGCCAGTTTCATCTGTTCGTAAGCCAACAGACGGCGCACCAATTCGGCACGCGGATCCGCCTCTTCATCCTCAACTTCTTCAGGACGCGGCAGAAGCAGGCGCGATTTAATTTCAATCAGCATCGCCGCCATCAGCAGGTATTCCGCTGCCAAATCAAACTGATATGCTTCCATTTGGGCAATATAGTGCAGATACTGCTCGGTAATCTTCACCATAGGAATATCGAGGACATCGATATTTTGCTTGCGAATAAGGTACAGCAGCAAATCCAACGGCCCTTGGAAGCTGCTCAATACCACCTTCAACGCATCAGGCGGAATAAACAAATCCTGCGGCACATCGGTAACAGGCTGACCGAACACCCACGCAACGGTATGTTCAGACGGCGTTGCAGCAGTAGAAGAAATAAGGTGTTCTGAAGACATGGTTAAAGGGTCTTTTTCTTTTTAAGTTTAGTAAGAAGTTTTATCAACAAAAGGCCGTCTGAAACAAGGACGACCCGTTTTTAATATAAAAATCAACGTTTTTTACGATTGATTTGCAAAGAAACAATAGCAATGGCAAAGGTCTGAGCCAAGGCCATACCCAACAGGGGCAGGCTGGCAAAAACTGAACCCGTCAGTACCGAACCGATATCTCGGGACAATACAAAACCATCCCTCGCAAGCATAGCCACCATCAAAGCCAACAACAGCAAACTTTCGCAGCCGACCAAAAGCCAAATCATTTTAACAGAACGGCGTTTGCGCCATTTCATGATACCGGCGTGCAAAAGGCTGAATATCACGACTGACAGACACGGATAAAGAAAAGTGGTGAATGGACGGGTATAACCGCTTTGCACACACAAATAATCGCCGGGCAACGTATTGCATTCCATCACATCGAGAAACATCGGATCGACGGCATACATCAATACGCCGAACCATACCGCATAAATCAGACTAGCAATAAAGTAGGCTTTAAAAAATCGGCTCTTACCCATTTCCTACCCCTCACTTCCGCCCTGCGATATGCTCCACCGCAGCCTGCGCACAATACAGCCCAAACGAAGCCGTTACCAGCATACTCGCCCCATAGCCCGCGCAGGACAAACCTTGCGGCGCGACATCGGTCGAACACGCTTCGCCGGATTGCGGCGGCGTAATATTCTCGGTTGAATAAACGCAAGGCACGCGCATTTTTTCTTTGGTATTGCGGCTGAAGCCGTAGCGTTTGCGCAAGGTATAGCGCAAATTGGAAAGCAACGAGTCGTGGGTGACGCGGCTTAAATCGGCAGTTTGGATTAAAGCCGGATTTTTCTGTCCGCCCGCGCCGCCGCTGATAATAAACGGTTGTTTATGTTGCACGAAATACGCCGCCATCGCCGCTTTGACACGGATTTGGTCGATGGCGTCGATGACGAAGTCAAAAGGCCGTCTGAAAAGTTCGTCCAGATTGTCTTCGGTAACAAAATCTTCGATTTCCGTCACTTCGCATTGCGGATTGATTTGGGCAATGCGTTCACGCAAAGCAGTAACTTTTGCCTTACCGAAATCATCGGTCAAAGCGTGCAACTGGCGGTTGACATTGGACTCGGCAACGTTGTCCAAATCAATCAGCGTTAAACGACCGATACCGCTCCTCGCCAAAGCTTCCACCGCCCACGAGCCGACGCCGCCGACACCGACCACGCACACATGCGCACGCGAAAAGCGCGCCAATGCTTCGTCTCCGTAAAGTCTGGCAATGCCGCCAAAGCGGCGCGAAGAAAGAAAAGCGGCGTCCTGCATAAGTAACCTTGTGATATATCAATAAATTAATGAAAAACGCGACAGGCGAATCGGACTGACATTATACTTGAAAGCAGATGGGCTGTTGTACCCGCCCGAAAGAGTTTATAATCGTTTCACATTCAGACAAGTTCTGATTTCATATTAAACGAAAGTGCCGCTACTCGGCGCAAAAGGAGAATAAATATGTACAAACATCTGGTTGTAGCCGTTGACGGTAGCGAGACCTCCCTCAATGCATTGAAACACGCCGCCGAACTGGCAAGCCTCAACAAAGCCCAACTGACTTTGGTTCACGTTGCCAACCCTGCCGAATACATGGCTTTGGCTCCTGAATTCCTGCAACACGAAAGCTACGAAGCTGCCGCAGTGGCTCAAGGCAACGAAGTTTTGGATTTCGCAGAAAAAACAGCGCGTGAAAGCGGCGTTGAAAACATCGTGAAACATCTGTTGGTTGCCAACAAAGGCGCGCGCGAAATGGCGCAAGACTTGGTTGACTACGCCGACAACAACGGTGCAGACCTGCTGGTACTCGGTACACACGGCCGCACCGGCCTGATGCACTTGCTGATGGGCAGCTTCGCCGAGACCGTAATGCGTCAAAGCCACCTGCCTCTGCTGATTATCCGCAGCAAAGCTGAAGAAGCATAATCAAGCATTGATTTAAAATAGCGAAAGGCCGTCTGAATATTTTTCAGACGGCCTTTTTTCACATGACAGCTTCAGCTTTTATTTTGCCATTTCTTTGAACACTTCGTGTGCCACAGCAATGGTTTCGTCAATCAGCTCAGGCGTATGCGCGGCGGAAACAAAACCGGCTTCGTAAGCTGACGGGCCGAATGCGACATTGCGGTCGAGCATACCGTGGAAGAAATGTTTGAAACCGTCGATATTGGAACGCGCCATGTCGGCGTAGTTTTGCGGCGTGTGGCTGGCAAAATACAAACCAAACATGCCGCCCACGCTGTCCGCCGTAAATTCAACGCCATGCGCTTTAGCCGCGTCGGCAATACCGTTGGCGAGGCGTTGGGTCAAGGCAGTCAGGTTTTCATAGAAGCCTTCACGCTGAATGATTTCCAGCGTTTTCAAACCGGCCGCAACCGCAATCGGATTGCCGGACAATGTACCTGCCTGATACACGCCGCCCAACGGGGAAATACATTCCATAATGTCTTTACGACCACCGAACGCCGCCAAAGGCATACCGCCGCCGATCACTTTGCCCATGGTGGTCAAATCAGGCTTAATGCCGTGCAAAGATTGCGCGCCGCCCAACGCCACGCGGAAACCGGTCATCACTTCGTCGTAAATCAACACGGCACCGTGTTTTTCAGTCAATTCGCGCAAGGCTTTGACAAAGGCTTCAGACGGCCTAACCAGATTCATATTGCCGACAAAAGGCTCCAAAATCACGCAGGCAATGTCATTGCCGCTTTGGGCAAAGGCTTCTTCCAGTTGGGCGATATTGTTGTACTCGAGCACCAAAGTGTGTTTGGTAAAATCGGCAGGCACACCGGCGGAAGAAGGATTGCCAAACGTCAGCAGACCGCTGCCTGCTTTCACCAACAGGCTGTCGGAATGGCCGTGGTAGCAGCCTTCAAACTTGATGATTTTGTCGCGACCGGTAAAACCGCGTGCCAAACGGATGGCGGTCATCGTTGCTTCCGTACCGGAGCTGACAAGGCGCAGCTGCTCGACGGACGGCATGATTTTGGCGATTTCTTCGGCAATGACAATTTCGCCTTCAGTTGGCGCACCAAACGACAAACCGCCCAATGCTGCTTCGCACACGGCTTCAATGACTTCAGGATGGGCATGGCCGACAATCGCAGGGCCCCAAGAGCCGACATAGTCGGTATAACACGTGCCGTTTTCGTCCCAAACATACGCGCCTTCTGCCTTTTTGATGAAGCGCGGTACGCCGCCGACGCTGCCGAATGCGCGCACAGGAGAGTTCACGCCGCCGGGAATAATGGCTTTGGCGCGGTTGAACAAGCTTTCATTACGGTTCATGGTCAATTCTTTCGTAAGAGGTCGTCTGAAAATCAAATTGATGCCATTTTAACACCAAATCCTTTTCAGACGGCCCAAGCTTCAAAATAAGAATCGGGCGCAAAATCAAAATTATTCTTTAAAAACAAACACTCTATCCACATTTTTCCTGCTTGTGCTATAATCCGCGACCTATTGAAACAATAAAAGAAAAGCATCATGTTACGCGGATTCATACTCAGCCTCGCCCTTTTGGCGTCCTCCCTCGTCCATGCACAACGCAGCCTGCCTGATGATATGGACGTGGCCGTTTTAAAAACTGTCGATTTGCCTTATCTGAAAGTCAGCAAAGGCGGTTTTTCTTGGACGCGCCTGCTGACCTTGGGCATTGTGGACGGCAATGCAGCCAAACTGCAAATCACCCGCTTCACCAAAATCCACGATGAAAACGACCGTTTCATTCCGATGGGTCGCCTGCTGAATCAAACCGGCAAAGCCGTTGCGTTCAAATACAATGAAGAAAGCCGCCTCGTCCGCGAAATCTGGATTTTGACCGACGCCGAAGCCGACAGGTTCATCGAACACGCCAAAAAGCAGAAAAAGGCGGAAGAATAATTTTTCAGACGGCCAGAGTATTGCACAGGCCGTCTGAGAACCCTTTTACAACAAGCAAATCAATCAAAACAAACCATGAAAAAAGTATTTATCCGCACCTTCGGGTGCCAAATGAACGAGTACGACAGCGAAAAAATGCTGTCCGTCCTCGCCGAAGAACACGGCGGCATCGAACAGGTTACCCAACCTGACGACGCCGACATCATCTTGTTCAACACCTGCTCCGTGCGTGAAAAAGCGCAAGAGAAAGTCTTCTCCGACTTAGGCCGCGTACGTCCGCTCAAAGAAAAAAATCCCGACCTCATCATCGGCGTTGCCGGCTGCGTTGCCTCTCAAGAAGGCGAAAACATCGTCAAACGCGCTCCGTATGTGGACGTGGTTTTCGGCCCGCAAACGCTGCACCGCCTGCCCAAACTCATCGTTGACAAAGAAACCACCGGCCTGTCTCAAATCGACATTTCCTTCCCCGAAATCGAGAAATTCGACCATCTGCCGCCTGCGCGCGTAGAAGGCGGTTCGGCGTTCATTTCCATTATGGAAGGCTGTTCCAAATACTGCTCTTACTGCGTCGTCCCTTACACCCGCGGTGAAGAATTCTCCCGCCCGCTCAACGACGTATTAACCGAGATTGCCGGTTTGGCGCAACAAGGCGTTAAAGAAATCAACCTCTTAGGCCAAAACGTCAATGCCTATCGCGGCGAAATGGAAAACGGCGAAATCTGCGACTTTGCCACCTTGTTGCGCATCGTCCACGAAATCCCGGGCATCGAACGCCTGCGCTTTACCACCAGCCATCCGCGCGAATTTACCGACGCAATTATCGAGTGCTACCGCGACCTGCCGAAGCTGGTTTCCCACCTGCACCTGCCGATTCAAAGCGGTTCCGACCGCGTATTGAGCGCGATGAAACGCGGCTACACCGCCTTGGAATACAAATCCATCATCCGCAAACTGCGCGCCATCCGTCCTGATTTGTGCCTCAGCTCCGACTTTATCGTCGGCTTCCCGGGCGAGACCGAGCGCGAGTTCGAGCAAACCTTGAAACTGGTCAAAGACATTGCCTTCGACTTGAGCTTCGTCTTTATTTACAGTCCGCGCCCTGGCACGCCTGCCGCCAACTTGCACGACGACACGCCGCACGAAGAAAAAGTGCGCCGCCTCGAAGCTTTGAACGAAGTCATCGAAGCAGAAACCACACGTATCAACCAAACCATGGTCGGCACGGTTCAACGCTGCTTGGTTGAAGGTATCTCCAAAAAAGACCCTGACCAACTGCAAGCCCGTACCGCCAACAACCGCGTGGTCAACTTTACCGGCACACCCGACATGATCAACCAAATGATCGATTTGGAAATCACCGAAGCCTACACTTTCTCCCTGAAAGGTAAACCGGTATAAGCACACACAAACAAAGGCCGTCTGAAACTGTTCAGACGGCCTTTATCTTGGTTCGGCCCGGCATTATCTGATTCATGTATTTTTATTACCCGAACAAAAGGCTTTTCAGTATAATACCGCCCGAAAATTCCCTTATCTATTGAGAAGTTAAGGCCAAAAACCAAACTTTTGCAGACCAATCCGACGATGCCGTCCCGTAAGCGGCTTTCCCAAAAGGAATATTTTTAAATGAGTTCTTCAAATCAAAGCGCTTTGGAACGATTGTTCAACCTGAGTGCCAATCAGACCAACGTCCGCACTGAAATCATGGCCGGTGTGACAACCTTCCTCGCCATGTGCTATATCATCATCGTCAATCCCCTGATTTTGGGCGAAACCGGCATGGATATGGGCGCAGTATTTGTGGCTACCTGTATCGCCTCCGCCATCGGCTGTTTCGTGATGGGCTTTGTCGGCAACTACCCGATCGCCCTCGCTCCGGGCATGGGTTTGAACGCCTACTTTACCTTTGCCGTCGTCAAAGGCATGGGCGTGGACTGGCGTGTGGCTTTGGGTGCCGTTTTCATTTCAGGCATTATTTTCATCCTGTTCAGCTTCTTTAAAGTGCGTGAAATGCTGGTCAACGCCCTGCCTATGGGCTTGAAAATGTCGATTGCCGCAGGTATCGGCCTCTTCTTGGCATTGATTGCGCTCAAAGGCGCAGGCGTGATTGTGGCCAATCCTGCCACATTGGTCGGTTTGGGCGACATCCACCAGCCTACCGCCCTGCTGGCGATGGCTGGCTTTGTCATGGTGGTTGCACTTGGCCACTTCCGCGTTAAAGGCTCCATCATCATTACCATTCTGACACTGACCGCCATCTCCACCATCTTGGGCTTGAGCGAGTTCAAAGGCGTGGTCGGCGAAATTCCGAGCATTGCACCAACCTTCATGCAGATGGACTTTAAAGGCTTGTTCACCGTCAGCATGGTCAGCGTGATTTTTGTATTCTTCCTGGTTGACCTGTTTGACTCTACCGGCACATTGGTCGGCGTTTCCCACCGCGCAGGCCTGTTGCAAGACGGCAAACTGCCGCGTTTAAAACGTGCCCTGCTTGCCGACTCAACCGCCATCGTTGCAGGCGCCGCCTTGGGTACTTCTTCTACAACCCCTTACGTTGAAAGCGCGGCAGGCGTTTCTGCTGGCGGCCGTACCGGCCTGACTGCCGTTACCGTCGGCGTACTGATGCTGGCCTGTCTGATTTTCTCCCCACTGGTTCAAAGCATTCCTGCATTTGCTACCGCACCCGCCCTGCTCTATGTTGGCGCGCAAATGTTGCGCAGCGCACGCGAAATCGATTGGGACGACATGACCGAAGCCGCACCGGCATTCCTGACCATCGTCTTCATGCCGTTTACCTACTCGATTGCCGATGGTATTGCGTTTGGCTTTATCAGCTACGCACTCATCAAACTCTTGTGCAACCGCACCCAAGACGTACCGCCTATGGTATGGATTGTCGCCGTATTGTGGGCACTGAAATTCTGGTTCTTGGGTTAAATCACTCAAAAGAACAGGCCGTCTGAAAACTTTTCAGACGGCCTGTTTTATTTTACCCAGCGTTTAAAGCTGTCGGCAAAAGATTATTTTTTCACTTTTTTAGCGGCTGGTTTAGCGGCAGCTTTCGCGCCTTTGTCCAATGTGCAGAAGCGGGTAACGATTTGATCAACCACTTCTTGTTTGCCGTTTACTTCGGTAGTACCGCGGATAGTCAGCATGTTGCCGTCAACTTTGTCTACGTTGGCTGCAGTAGCTGCTTCAGCAACCCAAGCGACATTGCCGCCCCAGAATGCGTTTACGTCTTTGCTGCTGTCAGTGATACGGAACAGGTTTTCAGTTAATTGGCCTTTGTATTTTACTTGTGCAGCAACAACTTCGTTGCCTTTGAAGCCGTACATTACGCTCAAAGGCTCTTTGCCGTCTTTACCGCATTTGTAGTGAACTTCTTTTTTACCGTCGATAGAGTCTACTTTCAAAGTATTAGGTACTGGAGCTTGAGCTTGTTGAGCCTGAGCTTGGGTTTGTTGTTGCGCAGTAGGCGCAGCTTTAGCTTCAGGTTTAGCTTTAGAACCGCTGCTACATGCAGTCAGGGCAACAGCCGCCAAAACGGCAGGAACGATTAATTTAACATTCATATTCATAATTGACTCCCAAATGGTTTCAATAAAAAACCAGCAAAGGCCGGCTGACATTTACACATTAACAGAGATATTCCGTCTTGTCTTTATCTCAGACGGCATTTTTTAAGAAAAGTTTAAATGTATATTTTTATCTTCTAAAATCAATAAATTATAAATATGAAATCATGTAAATTCAGGTTTGGGAATTTTTAAGATGAATACTGTTGTCAATAAATTGGGGGTTGACAATGGTAAAATGAGATTGAAAAGCGCATATAGATGACAAAAGTCTGGGCAATTTATTTTACATACTTCTGTCTCTTGAGTTGCTGAGCGTTTCAGACAGCCTTAGAATACAAACAGTAAATGCAATAAAAAAACGCAATCTGAAACAGATTGCGTTTTTTGGAAACTGGCACGCCCACGGGGAATCGAACCCCGGTTACCGCCGTGAAAGGGCGATGTCCTAACCGCTAGACGATGGGCGCGGATAAATCTTGTGGCGCACCCGGAGCGATTCGAACGCCCGACCCTCTGGTTCGTAGCCAGATACTCTATCCAACTGAGCTACGGGTGCATCCTTATCACTTCGCAAGTGCGTTGTGAATCAAGAAGACCGAATAATATAGGCTTTACTGAAACCTGTCTACTTTTTTCACAGAAATTTTTTATATTTTTATTTAACTAATTGAAATTAAACAATATAAAATTAACGTAAAATCCCTACTCCTGACAAATCCTGCGCCATTTTGGCGGCGGAATTATCGGTCATACCGCCGACAAAATCCAAAATTTTCATATAAGCCTGATACAGACTGTCTTCAGGAAGAATCGGATTGTGCTTTTTCAACAACTCCAACGCCAAAGACTGACGCGTTGCCAACTGTTTTTCTGCAATCAGGGCATAGGCGGCAGGGACGAGCAAATCCAAAATGGAGCCTAAGCATGGGAACGTGGCAATCTCGGTCAAGAGCTTGGTGTGATGACGAAAAATCCGTGTTTGCGCCAATTCTTTCGCTTTTGCCAAAGTGTTTTGCACTTGCGGGCTACACAGAGCAAGCAAGTCTTTGCCTTTGAATGTTCCGTCCAACAAATCGGACTGATGCAGCATAAAGGTTTGCGCAACATCATCAATCGCCTTGCCAATCGCAATACCTCGCAACATGGCGCAACGCTGACGGCTAGAGCTGGCGTGCCATGCGCTTTCGGCAAAAGTCAGCTCGGACAAGATACTCTCCACTTCCGTATCCGTAAGCAAATCCAATTCGACGGCATCTTCCAAGTCCAGCAAGGCGTAACAAATATCGTCGGCAGCCTCCATCAAATAAGACAAAGGATGGCGCGCCCAGCTGTCTACTCCTGCGGAAACCAGCCCCAATTCGTCGGCAACTTGACGGATAAACGGCAACTCTGTTTGATAAATATTGAATTTCTTTCTGCCATTCGGATGTTGAGTTGTCCACGGATACTTCAGCAATGCGCCGATGGCTGCCGCAGTCAGACGCATTCCGCCCGCCTCCGGATACATTTCAAGGCTGGCAACGATACGCAGGCTATGCGCATTACCTTCATAAGTTTGAATGTCGTTGCGCTCCGCTTCGTTTAATGTGTTCAGATAAATTTGATGTTCAGGCCGTCTGAACCAATCGCGCAAAGCATCTTCGCCGGTATGGCCAAACGGCGGATTGCCCAAATCATGCGCCAAACAGGCAACCTGCACCACGGCACCAATATCGCTGGGCGTATTGCCCTGCGGCAGAAAACCGCCATTGTGCAACATCACGCCCACGCGGTTGCCCAAGCTCCTGCCCACGCTGGCAACTTCAACGCTGTGCGTCAGGCGGTTGTGCGTCAAGTCGTGCTGCGCCAGCGGATGCACCTGCGTTTTACGGCCAAGACGGCGGAAGGCTCCGGAAAAAACAACCCGGTCGTAGTCGATGTGAAAATCCGTACGCAAGGCATCAGCACCTTCCTGAGTCGAAGGAGTAACGGTCGGCACGATTTCGCCGTTTTTTGTACGGAAGCGTTGGGTGGACAATAAGTTTTGCCAATTCATTCGGATGGTCATAAAGGTTCCTCAAGCAAAGTAAAGGCCGTCTGAAACATATTCAGACGGCCTTATGCTTATTTACCGCGCATCAATTCAAAGAAATCGTCATTGTTTTTGGAGTCTTTGAGTTTGCCTACCAAAAACTCGGTCGCTTCGATTTCGTCCATAGGATGCAGGAATTTGCGCAAGAGCCACATGCGTTGCAACTGATCGTTTGGCACCAGCAATTCTTCGCGACGCGTACCGGATTTATTAATGCTGATGGCCGGGAACAGGCGTTTTTCTGCCATACGGCGGTCAAGGTGCAATTCCATATTGCCCGTGCCTTTGAACTCTTCGTAAATCACGTCGTCCATGCGGCTGCCGGTTTCAACAAGCGCTGTCGCAATAATGGTAAGCGAACCGCCCTCTTCCACATTACGCGCCGCACCGAAAAAGCGTTTCGGACGGTGCAAAGCGTTGGCATCGACACCACCGGTCAGAATTTTGCCCGAAGTCGGCACGACGGTATTGTAGGCGCGCGCCAAGCGAGTAATCGAATCCAGCAGGATGACCACGTCTTTTTTGTGTTCGACCATGCGTTTGGCTTTTTCAATCACCATCTCGGCCACTTGTACATGGCGTTGCGCAGGTTCGTCAAACGTAGAGGAAACCACTTCGCCGCGTACAGAACGGCTCATTTCGGTCACTTCTTCCGGACGCTCGTCAATCAACAGGACAATCAGTTCGACATCGGGATAATTGGCGGTAATGGCGTGGGCAATGTTTTGCAACATCACGGTTTTACCGGTTTTAGGTGGCGCCACCAACAATGCACGTTGGCCTTTACCGATTGGGGAAACCAAGTCGATGGCGCGGCCGGTCAGATTCTCTTCGGCTTTGATGTCGCGCTCGAGTTTGAATTGTTCGGTTGGAAATAAAGGCGTGAGGTTTTCAAAGAGGATTTTGTGTTTGCAGACTTCGGGTTGATCGCCGTTGATGGTGTCGAGACGGACAAGCGCAAAATAACGCTCGTTGTCTTTAGGTACGCGCACGCTGCCTTCGATGGTGTCACCGGTGTGCAGATTGAAGCGGCGGATTTGCGTGGGCGAAACATAAATATCGTCAGGACCGGCAAGGTAAGAAGTATCTGCGCTGCGCAGGAAACCGAAGCCGTCAGGCAGGATTTCAAGTGTACCGGAACAGGTAAAGCTGACATTCTGCTTCATCATCTGGCGGACGATAGCAAAAACGAGGTCTTGTTTGCGGAAACGGTTGGCGTTTTCAATGCCATGTTCTTCTGCCATTTCCAAGAGTTTGGAAATGTGGAGGGTTTGGAGTTCTGAAACGTGCATAGTATTGATATATTTTGAATGGTATCAGAGAGATGGCACAAAGGCCGTCTGAAAGTATGAAATCGTGCCGCAGGATACGGTAGATTTTTGAGAAAGTTGAATTTTAGGCAGTTGGAGGCAGGGTGTCAAATTTTTAAATCGAACACTAAAGCCGTGGCTTGATCTTATCCTGCAATAAGATTACGGCTGGAAGTAACGTGGCAACCGCAATCTTATTATCAAAAATCCGAGTATTTGCACAACTTCAGCCGGCCTTTTGCCCGTACCGCATCAGCGTCATGCCGCCTACCGCCGCCGCACAACCTGCAACCAGAGAAATATGTAGCGGTTCGCCTAAAAACCACGCCGAAGACAGCACACCGAAAATCGGCACGAGCGTAATATACGCCGCCGCGCTGCCTGCACCCAAAGTCTTCACGCCTTCAAAATACCACGCATAGGCCAATACCGTCGCGCCGATGACTAGCCACGCTAAGGCTGTCCAGCCTCGCCCATCCATTGCCGCTATTGCCTCAAACGGCATTCCATCCATCCACAACGCCACCGCCGACAACATCAACGCACCAATGAACGACGTTGCCGTCGTTACCGTCAGCGCATCTATCCCGCGCAAAACCGCGCGCCCAATTAAGGTATAAGCCGCCCAACAGACCACGCAGCCGAAAATCAGCCACTCTCCTGCCTTGATGCCGCCCGATAACACCGTCAACGGCCGCCCTTGCGTTACCACCATAATGGCACCGCCGACCGCCAGCAGCATACCCGCCAAAATCTTCGCATTTAAACGCTCGCCGAAAAACCAAGTTGCCAACAGCAGCGTCAACACGGGGTTCACCGCCACGACCACCGCCGCCTTGCCTGCCGGCATAGTCTGCAAACCCAGCATAAAAAACACCGCATAGCCGCACACCCCGACGGAAGCGGCCACCGTCAAACCCAGCCATTGCCGCGCCGATAAAGCTGCTAAAGTTGCAAACCTGCTGCGCGCAAACAACCAGCCCAACAACAAAACCGAAGCCAGTACAAACCGAACCGCCCCGCCCGTCAGCGGTGGCAGCGACTGCCCCAGCATCCGCCCCATCGGCCAAGACGCGCCCCACAGCACCGCCATCCCCAGCAGTTTCAAATGTACAGAATAACGTTCCATCTCATTCCTTTTATCGACAAAGGCCGTCTGAAAATGTTTCAGACGGCCTTTATCCACTTAGGATTTTACAATACGACCATTAGGGTAAATACTGCGGTAAGCAATATAAGGAGCCAGCAGTAAAACTGCGCTGACAGGTAGGAATAGTAAAAGTATGATCATGATAATCCACTGGCCTAACATGCTGCCTAATACGCCCCACATAAAAGAATAGAGAGCCACACCTACAACATAAACTAATATTGCAGGAATATTACACATAGCCGCTTTAACATTAGCTTTAATAGCCTCCCATGGCTTCAGACCATCTAAAACAATCAAAGCGGGGGTTAATAAAAATATAGACAAAAGGACAATAACAATCAATACAACACCTATCATCATTGCCCAATGACCTGCAAAATATAGCGGAATGATAAGCAAACTAACAGCTATACTGAACAGCACCTGAAGTAACAATAAAATGAAAAAACTCATTTTTTTATCTAAAAAAACAATAAAAAAATCTTTCACATCAAATGCTTTTCCATTATTGATATTGTTAGCAACATACATAGCTCCGCCTACTAAGCATGAACCCACCCAGCTGAATACAATACCTTTTAAACTAGAAAGCGCATTAATTCCTAGTAAGTCAATAATAGAAACCACAAAGCCTACGATCATATAAGCCAATAATACGCCCATCCATTTCCACGGATGAAGTTTGAAAATACCGAAAGCGTCGGTAATCCACTTGATGCCTGCAGAAGCAGGAAGGCGTTTGGGTTCGTGATATCGAACTTCCTGTGAAGTGGGTATTTGGTTTTCCATAAAATTCCTATTATAAAATCAAAAATTTAAACACAATAAAGGCAGCCAGTGCATACTGACTGCCTTCTTACCAATTATTTTGCCTGCCAAGAATCTTTCAGTGTCACAGTGCGGTTAAACACCGGTGTGTCTTTGCTGTGGTCTTTGCGGTCGGTGACGAAATAGCCGATGCGTTCAAACTGCCAACGGCTCTCCGCCGGCAAATCTTTTGCGACAGGCTCGGCGTAGGCGGTGATTTCCTTAATGGATTCAGGGTTGAGGAAATCGGTAAACGGCAGGTAGTTGCCGTCTTCGCCGCGCACGGCATCGGGACGCTCGACGGTAAAGAGGCGGTCGTACAGGCGGACTTTGATTTCGGCTGCGTGTTCGGCAGAAACCCAGTGAATCACGCCTTTGACTTTTCTGCCCTCGGGATTTTTGCCCAAGGTATCGTGGTCGATGCTGCATTTGAGTTCAACCACATTGCCTGCTTCGTCTTTTACTACTTCATCGCACTTGATGACATAGCCGTGGCGCAAGCGCACTTCGCCGCCGGGAATCAGGCGTTTGAAGCCTTTAGGCGGATTTTCGGCAAAGTCGTCAGCTTCGATGTAGATGGTTTGGGAAATAGGTACTTCGCGATCGCCCATTTCTTCGTGGTTCGGATGGAACGCGGCACGGCGGCTTTGGGTTTTGCCAGCTTCAAAGTTGGTCAGGGTCACTTTGAGCGGATTCAACACCGCCATCAGACGTGGCGCGGAGTTTTCCAGCTCTTCGCGAATCGCGCCTTCCAACACGCTCATATCGACCACGTTTTCAGATTTGGAAATACCGGCGCGTTTGGCAAACAAGCGCAGGCCTTCGGGCGTGTAGCCGCGGCGGCGCATACCGGAAATGGTCGGCATACGCGGATCATCCCAGCCGGCAACGTGGCCGTCTGAAACCAGTTGGTTCAGCTTGCGCTTGGACGTGATGGAATACAGAAGTTCCAAACGAGAAAATTCGTATTGGCGCGGACGTGTGGCGTGCGGCGCAGGAATGTTGTCCAACACCCAGTCGTACAGCGGACGGTGTGCTTCAAATTCGAGCGTACACAAGGAATGCGTGATGCCTTCGATGGCATCGGAAATGCAATGCGTGTAGTCGTACATCGGGTAGATACACCATTTGTCGCCGGTATTGTGGTGATGGGCGCGGCGGATGCGGTAGATGACGGGGTCGCGCATATTGATATTGCCTGAAGCCATGTCGATTTTCAGGCGCAAGGTTTTGCTGCCATCTGGAAACTCGCCGTTTTTCATACGTGTGAACAAGTCGAGGTTTTCTTCGACGCTACGGTCGCGGTAAGGGCTGTTTTTGCCTGCTTCGGTCAGTGTGCCACGGTATTCGCGCATTTCTTCGGGCGTCAAATCATCGACATACGCTTTGCCGTCTTTGATTAAACCGACGGCGTAATCATAGAGCTGGTCAAAATAGTTGGAGGCAAAACGCGGCTCACCTGCCCAATGAAAGCCCAACCACTCAACGTCTTCTTTGATGGCGTTGACGTATTCGTCGTTTTCTTTTTCAGGATTGGTATCGTCAAAACGCAGGTTGCACAAGCCATCGTAAATATACGCCAAACCGAAGTTCAAGCAGATGGATTTGGCGTGGCCGATGTGCAAATAACCGTTCGGCTCGGGCGGGAAACGGGTTTGGATGGCTGTATGTTTACCGCTTTTGAGGTCTTCTTCGATGATAGTGCGGATAAAGTGGTTGTCCGCGAATTGGTCTTTATTCAACATAATATTTCTTTGATGGGAAAATAATTTTCTGTTTTCAGACGGCCTGAGCATTCAATCAGGCCGTCTGAAAGGAATGGAATGATGGCTCAATTGTACCCGACTTGGCTACTTTGATACAGGGTCGGCAACCTGCCACGCCACTCCGCGTTCGTTTAGGGTTTTCTGCATGGCAGCGGATGGTGGGCGGTCGGTAAACAGCTTATCGAATGCGCCGATATCGCCCAGTCTGACCAAGGCATTGCTGTTGAATTTGCTGTGGTCGACGCCGAGATAGCGCACGCGGGCATTGTTCACCATCGCCTGCATGACGCTGACTTCCTTGTAATCGTCATCCAAAAGCGAGCCGTCGTTTTCTATGCCGTGGGTACTCATGATGGCATAGTCAACTTTGAATTGGTTGATGAAATCGACAGTCGCCACGCCGGTAATACCGCCGTCCAAGGGGCGAACCACACCGGAAGCGATGATGACTGTGTAATCGGTACGCGCCGCAGTGATGGAAGCGGCGTAGATGTTGTTGGTGATAATCCGCAGGTTTTTACGCTGTCTGACCAACTCGGCGGCGACGGCTTCCATGGTGGTGCCGATACTGATAAACAACGAGGCATTGTCGGGAATAGTGGAAGCAATCAGCCGGGCAATGGCGTTTTTTTCCTGCTGCTGATGGTTGCGCCGCTCCTGCCCTGCCGTTACAACCGAAACGTCGCCCAAAGATGCGCCGCCGTGATAGCGTTTGAGCTGTCCGGTTTCGCTCAACTCCTGTACATCGCGGCGTATGGTTTGCGGCGTAACATCCAAATTTGCCGCCAATTCTTCCACCGTCATAAAGTTATGTTCGCGGACAAGGGTGAGGATATGTTCGTGTCTTTGGATTTTGGGTTTCATGGCGTTTCGTTTTGTAGGGATAAACCAATGGCCGTCTGAATATTTCAGACGGCCTTGTTATTGTCAAACCGATTACATCTCGAGTTTCTGTTCCAAGCGTTCCATACACGCGCCCAAGTGGCGGCGCATGACTTTGGTCACACGGTTGCGCTTGCCTGCCAGCAACAAATCGAGGATTTCTCGGTGTTCATGGTGCGAATTGGAATCGATGTTGCGCTTTTCTTTGCGAAGCGGATCGGAAACAGCCACAATCAATGAAGAGCGCGCGCATAAGGTATTCATGATTTCAAACAGGACATCGTTGTCCAACAGCCGCGCCAATTCGACATGGAAGGCATTGGACAGGCGGTTCCAACCCACGCGGTCGCCGCTTTCGGAGGCTGCGCCCTCTTGCTCAATCATGGCGTAAAGCGGTTGCAGACGCGTTTCCAAATCAGGCATATCGATAAGGACGCTCAAAATCATGCTTTCCATTTCGATACGCGTGTTGAACACGTCTTTCATTTCTTTCAAGTCTGGCACATGGACAAATGCGCCGCGATTAGGCTGCAAATCGACGATTTTGTCGTGCGCCAAAAGTGACAATGCGCCACGCACGGTATTGCGCGAGCAAACCATTTGTCGGCAAAGCTCGGACTCGGTCAGTTTTTTGCCCGGCAGCAGCAGATGGTCGGTAATGCCGTCCAAAATCAATGCGTACACGCGGAAGAGTTCCGAATCGTGACGCTCTTCCAAAATAAGCGATGAAGTTGCAGGCGCAACGTTGGTATTATTTTCGTAATCCATAATGTTTCCCCAGTATCCGTATTAAGGCACAAGCGTTTACAAACCTGCAGCTTTCGGGGGTGTTTAAAATATAATTAAAAATTGTTGACAATGTTAAACGAAACTTGCACAATGAGATCAACAAGCCAAGTTATAAAGGCTGATAGAGAGAGAGAAAAAGGAATAAAAAGCAAGCAGATATATTCATTTAATGCGTGAATATATCTGCTTTTTTTGTGGGTAGCCAGTTCACGCTCTGATACTCCCACCCTGAAACCGCCCTATTCTGTTTCGACGATCTCGAAGCTGTGGCTCATTTTTGCAGCTTTGCCCAGCATAATCGATGCGGAACAATATTTTTCGGCAGACATCTGTACGGCGCGTTCAATCGCGCTTTCTTGCAAATCCCGACCATACACTTTGAAGTGGATATGGATTTCGGTAAACACGCGCGGCGCGGTGTCGGCGCGTTTGGCAGTCACTTCGGCACGGCAGTCAGTGATTTTTTGGCGTTGTTTCTCGGCAATCATCACGACATCGATGCTGGAGCAGCCTGCTACACCCAACAACAGCATTTCCATCGGACTGGGGCCGCGTTTGACTTCGCCTTCAGCCGCCGCGCCTTCCATCACAACGCTGTGTCCGTTTGCCGTTGTTCCGACGAAGCACATTCCGTCTATCCATTTTGAGGTAACTTGCATGGTGTCTTTTTTATCCGTAAAAGCATTAATCCGATATTGTAAACAATTTCAAGTGATAAACCTAGTCAGGCCGTCTGAAAAATACAATCAATTACAATTGGTCTGAACGCATTATTCGTCCCGATACGCCCAATGGTTGACCGGCCCATGCCCTGCCCCGATGCCCAAAGGATGGGAAATGGCGGCGGCAATATAGCTTTTTGCCGTTTGTACAGCTTCAGGAACGCTAAACCCTTTTGCCAACTCGGCAGTAATGCAGGCAGAAAACGTGCAGCCTGTGCCATGTGTATGCGGTGTCGGGAAACGTTTGCTGTTCAGCCCGATGGTTTCGTATGGCGTAAACAGCCAGTCGGTGCAATATTCGCTTTGGCTGCCGGCAAGATGACCGCCTTTAATCACCACATTTTTCACGCCCCAATCCTGAAGAATTTTGGCGGCGCGTTCCGCATCTTGGCGGTTTTCAATATTGATACCCGTCAATGCCTGCGCTTCGGGGAGATTGGGGGTCAATACGTCCGTATGCGGCAGCAGCAGGTGTTTCATGGCTTCGACGGCTGAATTTTCCAATAACGGCGCTCCGCCTTTGGCAATCATGACCGGATCCAACACGCGTTTGCCGAAATCGCATTCGGCAGTTTGTTCTGCCACACATTCGATGATTTCCGCCGTACCCAGCATGCCGATTTTATAGGCGCGGATTTGGAAATCCTCCTGAATCGCGGCAATTTGCGCGGCAATCATGTCGGTCGGTATCGGATGCACTGCCGATACGCCCAAAGTATTTTGTGCGGTAACCGCTGTCAGTACGCTGGTGCCAAACACACCGCGCATCTGAAATGTCTTCAAATCCGCCTGTATGCCCGCGCCACCGCCGGAATCGGAGCCGGCAATCGTCAGCGTTTGAATAAAAAGTTCGTCCATCATATCCTCCTGTTTTCAGACGGCCTTTTGCTTATCGTTATGGGAAGCTGTTTTGGTTTTATCCACAAACAAAGGCATTCGCCGTCTATCTTTCCGAATGCCTTATCTGTTGTTTTACCAAAAACAAACGTACGTTCTCGGGCGGAATATCTTAACAAACAAAAGGCCATCTGAAAACTATTTTCATTTTCAGACGGCCTGTTCAATTTTAAACCTATTCAGGCTTATTCTTCGTATGCGTCAATCGGCAAGCAGGAGCAAACCAGATTGCGGTCGCCATACACTTCATCTACCCGTTTGACGCTCGGCCAGAATTTGTGTTCGCGAACGAACGGCAATGGGAAGACGGCTTCTTCGCGGGAGTACGGATGCGCCCATTCACCGGTTACATCTGCTGCTGTATGCGGAGCGTTCACCAGCGGATTATCCTCTTTCGGCCATTCGCCGCGCTCGACTTTCAGCACTTCCTGTTTGATTTGTTTCAGGGCGGCGATGAAGCGGTCGAGTTCGGCTTTGCCTTCGCTCTCGGTCGGCTCAATCATCAGCGTACCGGCAACAGGGAAGGAAACCGTCGGCGCGTGGAAGCCGTAATCCATCAGGCGTTTGGCGATGTCAGTTTCAGTGATGCCGCTTTCGGCTTTGAGCGGACGCAAATCAACGATACATTCGTGCGCGACGTGGCCGTTTTTGCCTGTATACAGAATCGGATAGTCTTCGCTCAGACGTTTGGCAACGTAGTTGGCGTTGAGCAATGCCCAGCGTGTCGCCTGCTCCATGCCTTGTTTGCCCATCATGGTCAGGTACATCCAAGTAATCGGCAGGATGGACGCAGAACCGAAGGCCGCAGCAGCAACGGCGGTTTGGTCGGCACTGGCGCTGTAGGTGTCGGTCAAAGCGTGTCCCGGTGCAAACGGGGCAAGGTGGGCTTTCAAACCTATAGGGCCGACGCCCGGACCGCCGCCGCCGTGAGGGATACAGAAGGTTTTGTGCAGGTTCATGTGCAACACGTCCGCGCCGACTTCGGCAGGCTGCATGATGCCGATTTGGGCGTTGAGGTTGGCGCCGTCCATGTAAACCTGTCCGCCGTTTTCATGGATGATGCGACAGATGTCGCGGATGCCTTCTTCGTACACACCGTGGGTGGACGGGTAGGTAATCATGATGGCGGACAAAGCGTCGCGGTATTGCTCGGCTTTGGCTTTCAAATCGTCGATGTTGACGTTGCCGTGTTCGTCGGTATCGACAACGACGACTTTCAAACCCAGCATAGCGGCAGTCGCAGGGTTGGTGCCGTGGGCGGATTTGGGAATCAGGCAGATGTTGCGGTGTCCCTCGCCGTTGGCTTCTTGATAGCGGCGGATGGAGAGCATGCCGCTGTATTCGCCCTGCGCGCCGGAGTTGGGCTGGAAGGAAATCGCGTCAAAGCCGGTGATGGCTTTCAGGCTGTTTTCCATATCGGCAAGCAATTCGCGGTAGCCGGCGGTTTGCGCTTCGGGAGCGTAAGGATGGATGTCGGTGAACTCAGCCCAAGTAATCGGCAACATTTCCGCAGTCGCGTTGAGTTTCATGGTGCAGCTGCCCAATGAAATCATGCTGCGGTTCATCGCCAAGTCGCGGTCTTCGAGTTTTTTCAGGTAGCGCAACATTTCGTGTTCGGTGTGGTAACTGTTGAACACAGGATGTTGCAGAATGTCGTCCTGACGCAGCAATTCGGCATTCAGACGACCTTTGACATCATCGGCAAATGTGAATGTATCTTTGCCGGTAAATGCGCGGTACAAATCGACCAAATCTCCGTATACCGATGTTTCATGGAATGCAGCCGCAACTTGAGTATCGTTGACGCGGCGCAGGTTGTAACCCGATTCCAGAGCAGCGGCAAACACTTGGTCTGCTTTCTCTTTACTGCCGAAATCGACGGTAACGGTATCGAAGAAGACTTTGTGAACCACATTCAGGCCGTCTGAAACCAGCGCATCGGCAAAAGCAGAAGCCAGCGCGTGGATACGGTTGGCAATGCGTTTCACGCCTTCAGGACCGTGGTAAACGGCATACATACCGGCCAAGTTCGCCAGCAATGCTTGTGCCGTACAAATATTGGATGTCGCTTTTTCGCGGCGGATGTGTTGTTCGCGGGTGGACAAAGCCATGCGCAAGGCAGGTTTGCCCGATGCGTCTTTGGATACGCCGATGATGCGGCCCGGAGCGGAACGTTTGAACTCATCTTTAAACGCGAAATAAGCGGCGTGCGGACCACCGAAGCCCATAGGCACGCCGAAGCGTTGGGTGTTGCCCAAAGCAATATCTGCGCCCAGTTCAGCCGGAGACTTCAGCAAAACCAAGCTCATAATGTCGGCGGCAACAGCCACGATTGTGCCTTTTGCTTTCAGACGGCCAACAACGTCCTGCAAGTCTTGCACGTCGCCGTCTTTGCCTACGTATTGGAACAGCGCGCCGAAGTATTCGCCCTCGTCGGCTTGGGCAAAATCGCCGACCACCAGTTCAAAGCCGAAATATTTGGCGCGGGTTTTCATCACGTCCAAAGTTTGCGGATACACGCGCGCATCCACAAAGAAACGCTCGGATTTCACTTTGCCCACTCGGTGCGCCATCGCCATCGCTTCAGCGGCGGCAGTCGCCTCGTCCAGCAAAGACGCGCCTGCCACAGGGAAACCGGTCAAATCGATACACACTTGTTGGAAGTTCAACAAAGCTTCCAAACGACCTTGGGCAATTTCCGCCTGATACGGCGTGTAGGCGGTGTACCAGCCCGGATTTTCCAATACGTTACGCAAAATCACGTTCGGCACGCGGGTCGGGTAATAGCCCAAACCGATATAGGATTTGTTGATCACGTTTTTCGACGCGATGCCTTTCAATTTCGCCAACGCGTCCGCCTCGGTCAAAGCCTCGGGCAAATCGAGTTCGGACGGCATACGGATGCTTTGCGGCACGGTATTGCCGACAAATTCGTCCATGCTCTTCTCGCCGAGCGCTTCCAAAAGCGCAGCCTCGTCGCCAAAACTCAAATGGCGCGCGGAAAATTCGTTCGGGTTGAACAATTCAGATAGTTTCATTTCTACTCCTTCGGTGTTATCGATATCAACACTGTTTTTCTTGCAGATGTTGTTTCAGACGGCCTCCGCCCACTTTGGACGACATGCCAATATTTCCCTATAAACCGGACAGGTTTCCACATGCGCGCCGGGCAGGTAGCCGGTACTCATCAGAAATTCGCCGACGATTTCGCCGCCGACAAATTTGAAATGTTTTTTAAACAGCTTCACCCATTCAGCCTTGTCGAGCGGATGGTGTGTATCCAGCCAGTTTTTGAATGAACCGTATTCTTGCTGTATTCGTTTAATTTGTCGCGCGTTATAGATGGCTGCGTTGATTTTCAGGCGGTTGCGGACGATGCCTGCATCGGCAAGCAGCCGCTCAATATCGGCTTCGTCAAATGCGGCGACCGTATCGATATCGAAACCTTTAAATGCCGTCTGAAATGCCTGTTGCTTCTTCAGCATCAGCGTCCAGCTCAATCCTGCCTGATTGATTTCCAACACCAGCCGCTCAAACAATTCATTGTCGTCCTCAATCGGAAAACCGTATTGCGTGTCGTGATAATGTTTGTTGGGGTTGTCCGTATCGTCGGGAAGCGTGTCGACAAATTCGCAGTAATTCATGTTTGCTGAGGAAAAATTGAAACAAAGGCCGTCTGAAAGCATTTTTCAGACGACCTAAGACCTGCAATATCAAACAGGCGCAAAACCTGTTTGGATGTTTGCAAAAATCAAGCTACTTCGCCTGCGTATTGTTCGGCAGTCAGCAGACCGTCGTAATCGGCAGGGTTGGCAGGTTTGATTTTGAAGAACCAGCCTGCGCCGTAAGGGTCGCTGTTGGCAGTTTCCGGCGCGCTTGGCAAATCTTCGTTGACGGCAACGACTTCGCCTGCAATCGGCGCGTACACGTCGGACGCTGCTTTCACAGACTCAACCACACCGGCTTGCTCTTCGGCAGCCAGGTTTGCACCGACTTCAGGCAGCTCGACAAACACGATGTCGCCCAACAGCTCTTGCGCGTGATGGGTAATGCCGACGGTGATGGTACCGTCTTCTTCAAGGCGCAGCCATTCGTGGCTGGCAACGTATTTCAGTTCTGCTGGGATGTTGCTCATGGTTTGATACTCCATTGATAGGGGGTTATTTTCAGACGGCATCTGCTCAGCTTAGCGTGCACAGATACCTCGTGCGATTAATTCTTCCAAGCGTCCGTAATGGACGGCAATCATATTGTTTTTATCTTGTTCCAATTTTTGCTTTTGGGCGGAAGGAAGTTTAGGGGATGCAGAATAATCCAAATATGCTTCGTTTATCTTGCGCTTGTTACTTGCCATTACGCCGCTTGCGCGGAATACAACGATTCCTTGTTTGGACCTCATATTGTCTGCAACGGCAACCTTCAGACCCTTGCTGCGGTAATCTGCACAAATGCCTGTAACAGCCGATACTTTATCCACTTCAACTGTTCCTGCATAACGGCTGAACGCAAACAGGGTAAATGATTTCGCTTGCGACAATGATTTCAGGTTGGAAGCACGGCTTCTACCCTTACTATCTTGCACGGCAATACTCAAATCATCATTCATGCGGATAATATCAAGAGCATATTCCCCATCTATCGTCACCTCGCCGGCCATCTTTCCATTGCCGCCAACGGTTTTCATAAATGTTGCGGTACGGGATTTTCCTTCTGTATCGAAAAACATCAATCCGCGCTCGCCGGCAGACGAAGCGCAAGCCGATAACATCAATAACAACAATAAACTGCCAAAGGTTGCTTTCATAGGAAACAACAATTCCTTAAAACCTGCTTTCAGACGGCCCTTAACAAATAAAGGCCGTCTGAACCGATATTAATCAAACTGTTTCTGCCCATTACGCACAAACGGCAGCTTCAGTACGCGTACGTCCACTTCTTTTCCGCGCATCAGCACTTTGGCGGTATCGCCGTCAAAATCTTTCGGTACGCGGGCGATGGCGATGGATTGTTTCAGGCTTGGAGAGAATACGCCGCTGGTGGTTTCGCCTTGACCTTTGTCGGTCAACACTTCCATATGCGCGCGCAGGATGCCGCCTTTGTCGAGCAACAAGCCAACCTGTTTGACGGCAACGCCTTTTTCTTTCAATGCCACCAATGCGGCTTTACCGACGAAATCGCGGCTTTCGTCTTTCAAGTCAACCGTCCAACCCATGCCTGCTTCGAGTGGGCTGGTTTCATCGTCCATATCGTTGCCATAGAGGTTCATACCGGCTTCCATGCGCAGGGTGTCGCGTGCGCCGAGACCGCAAGGTTGTACGCCTGCTGCTTGCAGGGCTTTGAAGAATGCGACGGCTTCAGTGCCCGGCAGGATGACTTCGACGCCGTCTTCACCGGTATAGCCTGTACGGGCGACAAACCAGTCATTGCCCAAGTCTGCACCTTGGAACGGTTTGAGGCTGTGAATCACGTCCGCCCATTCAGGTTTGACGGTCAGGAGTTTTTCGATGGCTTTCGGGCCTTGTACGGCGAGCATGCCGAGGTCGTAGCGCGGATTGAAGGCAACGCCGAACTCTTGTCCAACTTTGTGGAATTGCGCCGTGTCTTTTTCGCGGGTCGCGCCGTTGGACACGATGCGGTATTGGGTTTCGGCTTCATTGGTGCGGTAAACGATTAAGTCGTCAATCACACCGCCGTTGTCGTTGAGCAAAGCGGAATAAAGGGCTTTGCCGACAAAAGCGAGTTTGGCGACATCGTTGGCAATCAATTTGCGGAAAAAGGCTTTGGCATTTGCGCCTGCTACGTCGGTAACGAGCATATGGGATACGTCAAACATACCGGCGTCGGTGCGCACGGCTTCGTGTTCGGCGATTTGTGAACCATAATGGATGGGCAGCTCCCAGCCGGCAAAATCTACCAGCTTCGCGCCTGCATCTTGATGGGCTTGATGAAATGGGGTGGTTTTCAGAGCAGTCATTCTCAAGTTTCTCCGGATTTTTTGTTCAGATGCCGCCCGCGCACCTGTGCGCGGATGACCCTATCTGTCCTTGAACCTGAGATTTTCGGCCGTATCCGCATGATGACAAACCAGTCTGCTCACTGCTTTGCGCGGTTGTCTGAATGGTGGTTCAGACGGCCTTCTCCCCTTCGGTGGACGTTATTCTAACGCCGCTCTCCAGATTGTTTGTTTCAATGTGCAGTCCCTGATACCTGAGCGATTTAAGGGTGTCTGCGCCTTCGGTGGTTACATTGTAGTTGGGTGTAACACTCTCCTGCACATTTCCCGATTATGTCTTGAATCGGCAGTTTGGGCAAGTAGCCGACGAATATTTATGATGTGAATATCCGTCTTTTTATTGGGGCGGCAAAACCTGAGCCCTTATAAAATTGTTAGCTATGCGGCAAATGTTTTTTGCAAAAGTCTCAGGCCGTCTGAAGCCCTTACCCGTTTTTCCTATATAATTCTGTTTTTTCGATTTATCTGCGTCCATCATGAACCGCCTCAAACGCATTAAAACCATCCTCTGCACACTCTACCGCTACCGCCTTGCCGAGCTGATTGCCTCGCTGGTCCGTCCGGGTTGGGCGCGGACTTTCCTCAATATGCTGCCGCAGTCGTCCAAGTTCAAACACGAGATGCCTGCCGTGCGCCTGCGTTTGGCGTTGGAAAGCCTGGGGCCGATTTTCATCAAATTCGGACAGGTATTATCGACGCGTCCCGATTTGATTCCGCATGATTACGCGGTCGAATTGGCAAGGCTGCAAGACAAAGTGCCGCCGTTTGACGCGCAGCTTTCGCGCTCGCAAATCGAAAAATCGCTAGGTCAATCCATCGACATTTTATACGCGGAATTTGAAACCGAGCCTGTCGCCAGCGCGTCTATCGCCCAGGTACACAAAGCCCGCCTGCATTCGGGCGAACAGGTTGCAGTGAAAGTCTTGCGCCCCAACCTTTTGCCCATTATCGAACAGGATTTGTCGCTGATGCGCTTTGGTGCAGGCTGGGTGGAGCGTTTGTTTTCAGACGGCAAGCGTTTGAAGCCGCGCGAAGTAGTGGCCGAATTTGACAAATACCTGCACGACGAATTGGACTTGATGCGCGAAGCCGCCAATGCCAGCCAGCTCGGTCGCAATTTCCAAAACAGCGATATGCTGATTGTGCCGAAGGTGTTTTACGACTACTGCACCAGCGACGTGCTGACCATCGAATGGATGGACGGCACTCCGGTATCCGATATTGCCAAACTCAAAGCCGACGGCATTGATTTGCACAAACTTGCCGATTACGGTGTGGAAATCTTCTTCACGCAAGTTTTCCGCGACGGCTTTTTCCATGCGGATATGCACCCCGGCAATATTTTGGTCGCCGCCGACAACCGCTACATTGCCCTCGACTTCGGCATCGTCGGCACGCTGACCGACTACGACAAACGCTATCTCGCCATCAACTTCCTCGCATTCTTCAACCGCGATTACCACCGCGTCGCTACCGCCCACATCGAATCGGGCTGGGTACCTGCCGACACGCGGGCGGAAGAATTGGAAGCGGCTGTCCGCGCCGTGTGCGAGCCTGTGTTCAACAAACCGATTTCGCAAATTTCCTTCGGCTTGGTACTGATGCGCCTGTTTGAAGTCAGCCGCCGCTTCAATGTCGAAATCCAACCGCAGCTTGTGTTGCTGCAAAAAACCCTGCTCAACATCGAAGGCTTGGGACGACAGCTTGATCCCGATTTGGACTTGTGGAAAACCGCCAAACCGTTTTTGGTGCGCTGGATGAACGAACAGGTCGGCCCCAAAGCCCTTTGGCGCAATCTCAAAAACGAAGCCCCCGACTGGGCGCAAATCATCCCTTCCCTGCCGCGCAAAATCAGCGCGCTGGTTGATGAAAACCGCCAACAGGAAATGCGCGATGCCTATGTGCATCTGGTCAAAGTACAGCAACGCCAAAGCCTGTGGCTGGGTGTGATTGCGGTTGTTTTGTTGCTGATTTTGCTGTTTAAGTAAACTGAAATACAGCTTTAAACGACATAATAAAGGCCGTCTGAAATCGATTTTCAGACGGCCTTTTATATGCCGACCTATTCTTTTTTCTCGTGCTGAACATGTCCGCTTTCGGCTTCGATATGCCGTCTGAAGCGCAAACCTGCGGCATGGTAAAACGGATGCGGCGAGAATTGGCGCGAGACTTGCGAAGCGAAGATGCACGTCAGCAGCATCCAAAACAACAAATTCTGTCCGCCCGTCATTTCCATTACCACCACAGCGGCGGTCAACGGCGATTGGGTCGCGGCGGCAAGGAATGCGGCCATGCAGAGCAAAACCGCGACATTGGACGCGTCGCCCAGTTGCGCGAAAGAAGCCATGTGTTCACCTATCATCGCTCCGATGGTTAACGACGGCGTGAAGATGCCACCGGGAATGCCTGCCCAATAGCTGAACACGGTTGCCGCCCATTTTGCGGCGGCCAAGCCGAACGGCGCTTCATACGCGCCTTTAAGAGCGGCTGCGGCTTCGTGATAGCCCGTGCCATAGGTTTTGCCTTGATAAAACGTACCGAGCAGCGCCAGCAAGATACCCATCACAAAAGCGACCACCAACAAATGACGGCGGATGAAACTGCGCCAGCGTACCGGTGCGAATGCCGCCGCACCGCGATACAAAAAGCTGCCGAACAATCCGCCTGCCACGCCGCAGACAATGCCCGACACCGCGGCCCACATCAGCATGTTTGGCAGCTCATGCCCTTGAAACCCTGAAAAATACGGGTTGTTGCCCTGTATCGCCACTTGAATGAAACCGGCCGCCAACACGCCCATCAAGATTTGGCGTTCCCAACGCAAAATCACGCCGCGCCCCAACTCTTCGATGGCAAAGACCACGCCGGCCAAAGGCGCATTAAACGCCGCCGCCAAACCGCCGGCCGCGCCTGCGGCAATCAAATCGTTTTCCTGCATGCCCCTAAACGCCAGCCCGTGCTTTTTACACCACGCGCCCCAAGCGTTCATGACCGCCGCGCCCACTTGTACAGACGGCCCTTCCCTGCCGATTGACGCCCCCAAAATCATGCCCAAAAACGTCAGCGGAATCTTAAAAAAGGTTTCGCCCAAACGAATCAGACGGGTTTTCTGCGCACCATAAGGCAAAGACAATGAAGCGATGACCTGCGGAATACCGCTGCCGGAAGTGTACGGCGCAAATTTACGCGTAAACCATGCCAAAAGCGGCAAACCCAGCGGCAAAGCCACCCATGCGAACCACGGATATTTTCCCACCAACAAAGCGTTCCATTCCAAAGCCAAATCCGCCAAGTACGCAAACATCAAAGCCGTCAGGGCAACCAGTGCCGATCCTGCCAGCAAAAACAGAAAGGCAATGCTCTTTTTGGACAGGCGTTTGGTTTGGCGGATTTTGTGGGCGAGGCGCGCCGCCCAAGTCTGGGGAAATTTCATCATAAACACGCAGTCAATGTGTTCAGACGGCCTTGATACTTTTCTCAAAGGCCGTCTGAAAACAAGGATAAAGGTTTTTAAGAACGGTAATCCGCGTTAATCGACACATACTCGTGCGACAAATCGCAGGTATAGACGGCCGCCGTCGTATCGCCGCGTTGCAAATCGATGCGGACGGTAATTTCCGGACGATTCATCACGGCTTGTCCTGCTTCTTCGGTATAGCTTTCCGCACGGCCGCCGTTTTCAGCCACCAACACGTCATCCAGCCACATTTTCAAAGCATCGACGTCCAAGTCTTCAATACCGGCATAGCCGACTGCTGCCAACAGACGGCCCAAGTTCGGGTCGGAGGCAAAGAAAGCGGTTTTCACCAAAGGCGAATGGGCGACGGCATAAGCCACTTTGCGCGCCTCTTCGCGGGTTTTCGCATTTTGCACTTCAATCGTGATGAACTTGGTCGCACCCTCGCCATCACGGACAATCGCCTGCGCCAACTCCAAAGCCAGCGAACCGAGCAAGGCTTTGAGCTGCGCATAGCGCGGATCGGCAGTATTGTCGATTTCGCTCTGACCGCAACGGCCTGTCGCCATAATCACGAAGCTGTCGTTGGTGCTGGTATCGCCGTCCACGGTAATCGTATTGAAACTTTCGTCTGCGATTTCTTGGGTCATCAGCTGCAAAATCGGTTGGGACACTTTGGCATCGGTAGCGATAAACGACAACATGGTCGCCATATTCGGATGAATCATGCCCGAGCCTTTGGCGATGCCGGTGGCGCGGACTGTGTGTTTCTCGCCGACCAAGCCTGTGCGTGAAGCGGCTTTCGGTACAGTATCCGTCGTCATGATGGCACGCGCCGCGTCCGACCAGAATGCAGGGCGCACTTGCGGCAAAGCGGCCACAATTTTATCCACAGGCAACGGCTCCAAAATCACGCCGGTCGAAAACGGCATAATCTGATTGGATTGGCAGCCGACCTGTTCCGCCGCCGCCGCGCACACTTTAATCGCGTCCAGACGGCCTTGTGCGCCGGTACCTGCATTGGCATTGCCCGTGTTGATGACTAAGGCACACACGCCGTCTTGGTCAAACAGATGCGACTTGGCGATATGCACCGGTGCGGCGCAGAAACGGTTTTGCGTAAACACCGCGCCCACCGTATGTCCGCCGCCTAACACCATCAGCGTTAAATCGTCGCGGTCTTGTTGCTTGATGCCGGCACGACCTGTAAACAGACGGATGCCGTCGATTTCCAACAATTCATCTGCACGTTTTTCAGTCAAATTTACAGCCATATCATTTTCTCCTGTTTACACTATTTTCAGACGGCCTAAACGCTATACGCCCAATAAGGGAATCAAGATAGGTACCAATATCGCCGTCAACACGCCGTTGAGCGTCAAACCCAAGCCGGCATATGCGGCCATACGGCGGCCGTATTCCAAAGACGCCGCAATACCCATCGCATGTGAGGCCGTACCCAAAGACATTCCCACTGAAGAAGGCATATACAACGCCCCTTTCAACACTTTATATCCGGCCATCTGTCCAAAAAGTCCGGCGATAATCACCGTTGCCGCCGTAATCGCCGGAATACCGCCGATAGACGCCGTGATTTCAATCGCAATCGGATTCGTCACGGATTTGGAAGCCAGCGACAGAATCACTTCGCGCGAAGCGCCCAGCCATTTGGCAAAATACACGCCTGTAACAATGCCTGTCACGCTGCCCGCCAACTGCGACAACACCACCGGCAACCACTGGCTGCGGATACGGTCCCAATTGCGATAAAGCGGCACGGCCAGCAACACGACTGCCGGTTTCAACCAAAAATCAATAAAGTGCGAAGCAGAATGGTACAGCTCGTAATCGATGGCAAATACCTTCAAATACCCCATCAACACCAGCGTACTGATCAATACCGGATTACACAGCACATTCCCCGTGCGCGCCCGAATCTGCACTGCCAAAGCATATACGGCCAAAGTCAGGAACAGCATGACCGAGGGCATGCGCAACAGCCCGTCTATATTCATCACATCCACCTCCTGACCCACTCATGCACTTTGCCAGTCACCAACAATACGCAGATCGTACTGCCGATTGTGGCCGTCAGAATCGAAAACCAGTCGTTTGCAATCACATCCAAATAGCTGATGACGGCCACGCAAGGCGGCACCAAAAACAAAGTCAGGTTCGCCATCAAAATGTCCGCCAGCTCTCCCACCCAAGACAATTTGACCCAGCCGGCCTGAAGCGCGGCAAACAGCAAAGCCATGCCGACAATACTGCCCGGCAGCTTCAACCCCAAAATCCAAACGGTTGCCTCGCCCAAAGCCAGGCAACCCAATACCACCAATAAGGCACGAATAATATTCATTAAGCCGGTTTCTCCTTATCCTTTTTCAGACGGCCTTAAAAAATTTATTAATCATTGAATCATATCGTGCCACAGGCCGTCTGAAAAGGGAAGAAACGCCTTCCTACAAGTTTAATGAAAGATAAGTATGATTACTCTAGCGGATTGGCTTAGGCAATGTCGAAACCCCTACCCTGCTTTTTGTCTTTAACAGCCGCCACAAACCGGGCATTCGGGATTGTGTCTCACCCCGTATTGCTGCCATTTTCCGCTCAACGCGTTGTAGGTAGAAAGTTTGCCGTGCGACGGCGTGCCGATACCGAGCAGCACTTTAAGCGCTTCGGCGGCTTGGGTCGTTCCGATAACGCCGACCAAGGGCGAAAAAACGCCGAACAATGCACAAGCGCCGTCGCTGGCTTGTTCGCCGTCAAACAGGCAGGCATAGCAGGGCGTATCGGGAAGATCGGGACGGTACACGGCGATTTGTCCGTCAAAGCCGACGGCCGCGGCGGAAACCAAAGGCGTGCGCGTGGCAACGGCGGCGCGGTTGACCGCCTGGCGCGTGGGATAATTGTCGGAACAATCAAGGATGATGTCGGTGGTGTTTGCCAATTCGACAAGCTTGGCCTCATCGAGAAATTCGGCCATGGCGGCAATGTGTGTTTGGCTGTTGATTTGTTTCAGACGGCCTTGCATGACCAAAGCCTTGTTTTTGCCGATGTCGGCTTCAGTAAACGTGATTTGGCGTTGAAGGTTGGTCTCGTCGATGGTATCGGCATCGGCAATCGTCAGGCGGCCGATGCCGGCGGCGGCAAGATACGGCAAGGCCGCCGCACCCAGCCCGCCGCAACCGACAACGAACGCATGGGCGGCCAAAAGTTTTTCTTGGCCTTCAATACCGATTTCATCAAGCAGGATATGGCGGCTGAACCGCAAAAGTTGTTGATCGTTCATCATAACAATAAGGCCGTCTGAAACCCAATGTTCAGACGGCCTGAGTGATTTAGAAATTAATATTTTCGTAGGCGTTGTCAAACAGGAAAGGACGGCCTTCGCTGCTGGTCTCGGATTCGAGGCGGATGCCGCTGAGCATCATATTGCGGTCAACGTCTTTCATCATGTCGTAAACGCTCAAGAGCGCCAAATTGAGGCCAGTCAGGGCTTCGGTGGCAATGCTACCGTTGCTGTTCGCTTGGACGGTCAGCGTGGCCTTCAGGCAGGCCAGCTCGACGTTAATATCGAAATCAACCTGCACGCCGATGATGCGACCAGGCAGGTGCAGCGGAATCAGGTTGGCGGTCTGTTTGATGCTCTGAATGGCGGCAACGCGGGCGATGGTCAGGATACTTGCCTTTTCGGTGGCATTCTCTATCAACACCCGTATCGCCTGCTGGCTCATGTTGACGGTGCCGACGGCGACGGCGGTGTGTTGTTCAGGAAAATCGGGCTGGTTGGGAAATTCAATCATGGGTTTCTCGCCTCTGTTTTGATGGGCAATATTTTACGGCATTTTACAGACAGCGACCACGCAGCGGATACGGACGGCTGTTTTCCGGTTTGAAATGTATCGGACGGCAGCATTGGCAGTTTACAAAAATTTGCTATACAATGGATTCACGATACACCCAAATTAACATTTAAATAAGAGAAAAATCATGCAACTGCATATCTTAAATAATCCAAAAGATGCCGCTCTGGCGGCGGATGCGGAATTTTTAAAACAGTCTCTTTTCAATCTGCTGCATGAGGAAGCGTCGCCTTTGGTGGTCGAAACCGTTAAGTTATTATCGACTTCAGACGACAGCGCTGCCTTGATTGAAAAGGTGTTGCCGCAATTAGATGAACAACAAACCCACGATTTAACCCTGGCCTGCGGCCTGTTCGCACAGATTTTGAACATCGCCGAAGACGTGCACCACGAACGCCGCCGCCAAATCCACGAAGAGGCCGGACACAACAGTGCCGAAGGCAGCCTGACGGAAACCGTGCGTAAACTCAAAGCCGGAAAAGTCAACGGCAAAGCGTTGCAACAACAACTGGACAATACAGTCGTTACCGCCGTTTTGACCGCGCACCCGACCGAAGTGCAACGCCAAACCGTCTTGAGCTTCAACCGCCGCATCCGCGCGCTGCTGCCGCAACGCGAACGCTGCACCAATCCTGATGCGCTGGCTCAGTTGCGCCGCGAAATCGACACCGTGCTTTTGGGCTTGTGGCAGACCAGCGAAACGCGCCGCCACAAACTCAGCGTCAACGACGAAATTAACAACGGTGTATCCATTTTCCCAATGAGCTTCTTTGAAGCCCTGCCTAAACTCTACCGCACAATGGAACGCGATTTTCAGACGGCTTATCCCGGCGTCCGCGTTCCGAATATCCTTAAAATCGGCGGCTGGATCGGTGGCGACCGCGATGGTAACCCATTCGTTTCTGCCGAAACCTTGCGTTTTGCGTTCAGACGGCATGCCGACGCAGTGTTCCGTTTCTATCGCGGCGAACTCGACAAACTTTACCGCGAATTGCCACTCTCCATCCGCCGCGTCAAAGTCAACGACGATGTGATGGCACTGGCCGCCCTCTCGCCTGACGAAGAAATCGCCCGCACCGAAGAACCCTACCGCCGCGCCATCGCCTACATCATGGCACGCGCCATGGGCAAAGCACGCTCACTCGGTTTGGGCATGGGCTGCAAATTCGGCTTCCTCGAGCCTTATGCCACGGTCGAAGAGTTCCTCAACGACCTGAAAAAACTGCAACGCTCGCTCCACGAGAACGGCAGCCAACTGCTGGCAGAAGGCCGTCTGGCCGACATTATCCGCAGCGTATCCGTGTTCGGCTTCCACATGATGCCGCTCGACCTGCGCCAACACGCAGGCAAACACGCCGATGTGGTTGCCGAGCTTTTCCAACACGCAGGCTTGGAAGACTACAACAGCCTGAACGAAGAGCAAAAACAAACCGCCCTGTTGCGCGAATTGAGCCATCAACGTCCGCTGTACAGCCCGTTTATCACATACAGCGACCATACCCGCCACGAACTGGCGATTTTCAACGAAGCGCGCAAAATCAAAGACGAATTTGGCGAAGATGCCGTTACACAAAGCATTATTTCCAACTGCGAACAACCCAGCGACCTGCTCGCCTTGGCATTGCTGCTGAAAGAAAGCGGCCTATTGGTGGTTGAAAACGGCAAACCGCACAGCCGCATCAATATCGTGCCTCTGTTTGAAACCATCGAAGCACTCGAAAATGCCTGTCCGGTCATGGAAACCATGTTCCGCCTCGACTGGTATGACGCCCTGCTCGAAAGCCGCGGCAATATCCAAGAAATCATGCTGGGCTACTCCGACTCCAACAAAGACGGCGGCTACGTTACCAGCTCATGGTGTCTGTATCAGGCCGAATTGGGCTTGGTCGAACTCTTCAAAAAATACGATGTCCGCATGCGCCTGTTCCACGGCCGCGGCGGCAGCGTAGGTCGCGGCGGCGGCCCATCTTATCAAGCCATTTTGGCTCAACCTGCAGGCAGCGTTGCCGGACAAATCCGCATTACCGAGCAAGGCGAAGTCATTACCGCCAAATACGCCGACCCGGGCAATGCCCAACGCAACTTGGAAACCTTGGTTGCCGCGACTTTGGAAGCCAGCATCCTGCCGGATAAAAAAGACCCTGATGCCAAACTGATGCAGGATTTGTCGGACGTATCGTTCAAATACTACCGCGAACTGATTACCCACCCCGACTTCATCGACTACTTCCTGCAAACCAGCCCGATTCAGGAAATCGCCACCCTCAACCTCGGCAGCCGCCCCGCCAGCCGCAAAACCTTGGCGCGGATTCAGGACTTGCGTGCGATTCCGTGGGTATTCTCATGGATGCAAAACCGCCTCATGCTGCCGGCTTGGTACGGTTTTGGCAGCGCAGTGGAAACCTTGTGCGAAGGTAATCCCGACACACTGGCCGCCCTGCGCGAACATGCTCAAAGCAATCCGTTCTTCCAAGCCATGCTCTCCAATATGGAGCAAGTGATGGCGAAAACCGACATCACTTTGGCGGAAAACTATGCCGGCTTGAGCGAATCGCCCGATAAAGCAAAAGTCATCTTCGGCATGATCAAGGAAGAATACCAACGCAGTCGCAAAGCACTGCTCGACCTGCTGCAAACCGAAGAGCTCCTGCGCGACAACCGCAGCCTCGCCCGTTCGCTTGCCTTGAGGATTCCATACCTGAACGCCCTCAACGGCCTGCAAGTCGCCATGCTCAAACGCCTGCGCAAAGAGCCCGACAATCCGCACGCCCTGCTGATGGTTCACTTGACCATCAACGGCGTGGCGCAAGGTTTGCGTAATACCGGTTAAGGCAGTACGGAAAAAAGGCCGTCTGAAACAGTTTTCAGACGGCCTTTAAATTAACTGCGAACCACGGCAAAGGCTTTACCCACGAAACCCCATACCGTTTTTCAACCTACTTACCCCTCTTCCCCTCTATTCATTTAACTTGCCCTGTATTTCAAACCATTACTGGCAACAGCAGATAATACACTGAAAAATCAAATTATTAACTTAATTATGGCAACCACTTCAGCATGGTGGATGGTTGACCTACTGACATACCTTACCGCGGCACTGCCCCATATCGCCGCACAATAAGCTTTCAGACAACCCTGAGGCCGTCTGAAAAACAAAAACATCTCACACCAAGGCAACTATCAATATGTTTGACATTGTATTTATCTTGTTATTCGGCAGGCTTCAGCCCCACAAAACGCCCGATTCATCCGACACGCCCGTCCCTTTTGGGCATTCGGCGGCAGGCTCGGCTTTAATTTATTTATGCATACGCATAGGAACAATCATCGTTCATGATTCGATTTCCGGAGCCATTGACAGCCTCCCCCTCATTCTGTTTCAAACAATCTGCATGTTCGGCTGTCTGGTTTTGTATTTTAAAATGTTGCGTACCGCATCCGACCCGAAATACCGGCAGATGATTTATTGGGTACTGGGCATTCTTTTGGGTTTGATCTTAAGCCTCCTGTCTGAAAAATTGTTTTATTTAACGGCTTTATTCATTTACTCATTCTTCGGAAGAACAATAAGCTGAATGTCTACCCCTCTTTTTTCAGACGGCCTTTTATCATAAGAACACACCAGCATTGCGGCTGTTTTGAGTACCTTCACAATATGCTATAATCCGCCGTTAAACTTTTATCTTTTCAGGAAAAACCATGAGCTTGAAATGCGGCATCGTCGGTTTGCCCAACGTCGGCAAATCCACCCTCTTTAACGCGCTGACCCAATCGGGTATCGAAGCGGCAAACTATCCTTTCTGTACCATCGAACCCAACGTCGGCATCGTTGAAGTCCCAGATCCGCGTATGGCCGAATTGGCAAAAATCGTCAATCCGCAAAAAATGCAGCCCGCCATCGTCGAATTTGTCGACATTGCCGGTTTAGTTGCAGGCGCGAGCAAAGGCGAAGGCTTAGGCAACCAGTTCCTCGCCAACATCCGCGAGACTGACGCAATTGTTAACGTCGTGCGTTGCTTTGACGACGACAACATCGTTCACGTTGCAGGCAAAGTCGATCCGATCGCCGACATCGAAACCATCGGCACCGAGTTGGCACTGGCTGACTTGGCCAGCGTCGAAAAAGCCATTGTCCGCGAAGAAAAACGCGCCCGCTCAGGCGACAAAGACGCGCAAAAACTGGTCGATCTGTGTAAAAAACTGCTGCCGCATTTGGACGAAGGCAAGCCTGTACGCTCCTTCGGTTTGGACTCAGAAGAACTCGCCATGCTCAAGCCGCTGTTCTTGCTGACTGCCAAACCCGCCATGTACGTCGGCAACGTTTCCGAAGATGGTTTTGAAAACAACCCGCACCTCGACCGCCTGAAAGAATTGGCTGCAAAAGAAAACGCGCCGGTTGTGGCAGTATGCGCTGCAATGGAAAGCGAAATCGCTGAATTGGAAGACGACGAAAAAGCCGAATTCCTCGCTGAAATGGGCTTGGAAGAACCGGGCCTGAACCGCCTGATTCGTGCCGGCTACGACCTCTTGGGCCTGCAAACCTACTTCACCGCCGGTGTCAAAGAAGTCCGCGCTTGGACCATCCACAAAGGCGACACAGCCCCACAAGCCGCCGGCGTGATTCACACTGACTTTGAACGCGGCTTCATCCGCGCCCAAGTTATCTCCTACGAAGATTTCATCGCTTTAGGCGGCGAAGCCAAAGCCAAAGAAGCAGGTAAAATGCGTGTAGAAGGCAAAGAATACGTCGTACAAGACGGCGATGTGATGCACTTCCTCTTTAACGTCTAAACCCAGCAAAACGCCTTTTCAGACGGCCTTTTCTAAGATTAAGGCCGTCTGAATTTATTTTCAGCCGGCCTCATGTCTTGAAATATCAACAAAACAAGACATCATCTCCATAATAAATGCGGGCATGGTCCGTAATTTTTCTCTCTTAAAATCTCCCATTTCTTATCGACGCTTCACCTAAAAATAGCGCAAGGTTACATCATCAATAACAATACCACTGATATGACAATAAAAAATTAAACAATACCACATCGTATTGATTCATTATAAAAACAACATATTAAATATTATGTTGAAACTATCAACTGTATCCCTACTCTAATCTATTACTATTCAAACGCATATCATCAGCAATCATTCTAAGAAGGCAAACAAACTGCCCAGTACTGACAAACGATGGCCGACCTCCGAAATGCTGCCATTCTCGGCAGGAATCACTTTTCAGACGACGCCATTAAAATAAACTAATTAAAATCAAAATATTATGAGCAAAGTTTTATCTTACCGCCCAGATATTGATACATTGCGTGCCGTTGCTGTTCTATCCGTTGTCATTTTCCATATTGAAAAAAACTGGCTGCCTGGCGGCTTTCTTGGTGTTGATATCTTTTTTGTTATTTCCGGCTTTCTGATCACGATGATTATCCATCGTGAAATGAGCAGTGGGATTTTTTCGTTCAAAAAGTTTTACATCCGCCGTATCAAGCGGATACTGCCCGCATTTTTTACCGTATTGACGGTAACGCTGATATGCGGCTTTCTTTTATTCACCAAAGATGATTTTTCCCTTTTATGGAGGACAGCCCTGTCCACCTTGGGGTTCATCTCCAATATCTTTTTTGCCAAGGGTCAGGGCTATTTCGATCCCATACAAGAAGAAAAACCTTTGCTTCACATTTGGTCTTTATCGGTCGAAGAACAATATTATTTCGTCTTCCCGATATTGCTGTTATTGGTTGTCCGCAAAAGCTGGCGCACCCAGTTTGCCTTCCTCATCACGCTATGCGTATTCAGTATTTTGGCTTCTTTTATGCCGACTGCACTGGATAAATATTACCTTCCCCATCTGCGCGCCTGCGAAATGCTGATCGGCTCGTTGACGGCAGTGTGGATGCAATATCGGCAACAACAAGGGCTGGATACCGGCAAACAATATGCGGCGGCAGGCGCATTACTTTCCTTATGCGTACTGTTTGCCTGCCTGTTTACCTATACAGAAAAAACTGCCTATTTCCCGGGGCCTGCCGCCATGATTCCTTGTTTGGCCGCCGCCGCATTCATTTATTTCAATCAATTTGAACACCGGCTGAAAAAATTTTTCCAATGGAAGATTACTGTCGGCATAGGCTTGATTTCCTATTCACTGTATCTGTGGCATTGGCCTGTATTGGCTTTTATGAGATACATCGGTTCAAATAATCTGCCTTCTTATTCGACTGCGGTCGCGATTGTCTTAATGTTTGCACTCTCTCTGCTTTCTTATTATTTTGTCGAGAAGCCGTTTAAAAACTGGAAAGGCTCTTTTGCCCAATCTGTGACATGGGTTTATGCCGTCCCCATGCTTGTTTTGGCCATTACGCCTTTTCTTGCCATGAAGCTCCCGTTTATGCAGCAATACGACCGTATGGGATTGGCACGTTCCTACACTTCTTGTCACAACAATACCGACAAACAGTGTATTTGGGGCGATACCGACAAACAGCCGGAATTACTGATTCTAGGCGATTCGCATGCCGACCAATATAAAACGTTTTTTGATACCGTCGGCAAAAAAGAAAACTGGTCGGCAGCGATGGTTTCTGCGGACAGTTGTGCCTATGTAGAAGATTATGCCGCGCCCGTATTCAAGCAAAACGCCTCCTGCCGTGCCGTTTATGAGTACGCCAAAGAGCATCTGCCCCAATACTCAAAAGTGCTTTTGGCCATGCGCTGGGGCAGCCAAATGCCTGAAAACAGCCACTCCCTTGCTTACGATGCCGATTTTTTCAAAAAATTCGACCTCATGTTGCAAAAACTTTCTTCGGAAAAACAAGCGGTTTACCTGATGATAGACAACCCTAATCTGTCATACAACGGCTTGCGCGCCTATATCCTGTCTTACCGCATACCGGGATTTAGTCAGAATCTTGCCATTGATGAAACAGTTACTTCAAAAGGAAATGAACGCATCAAAAATTTGGCGGAAAAATATGCCAATGTGCACATTGTCGATGCCACTGCCTATATTCCGGAGAACTTCAAAATAAACGGATTGCCGGTTTATTCCGATAGAGACCACATCAACCCTTACGGCGGCAGAGAACTGGCCAAGCGTTTTTCTGAAAAACACACGCTTCTTCAGTAAGCCATAGCCATTCATCCGATGAAATTTGTTACAATTAGCAGTTTGTAAAACTGCTAATTTTTTTGGAAGATAACAATGAGCGTCATCAAAGACCTACAATCGCGTGGCTTAATCGCCCAAACTACCGACATCGAAGCCTTAGACGCTTTGCTAAACGAACAAAAAATTTCCCTCTATTGCGGTTTTGACCCGACAGCCGACAGCCTACACATCGGCCACTTGCTGCCTGTATTGGCATTGCGCCGTTTCCAACAAGCTGGCCATACGCCGATTGCTTTGGTAGGCGGCGCGACCGGCATGATCGGCGACCCAAGCTTTAAAGCCGCCGAACGCAGCTTGAATTCTGCCGAAACCGTTGCCGGCTGGGTTGAAAGCATCCGCAACCAACTGACCCCTTTCTTAAGCTTTGAAGGCGACAACGCAGCCATTATGGCGAACAACGCCGACTGGTTCGGCAGCATGAACTGCCTCGACTTCCTGCGCGACATCGGCAAGCATTTCTCCGTCAATGCCATGCTGAACAAAGAGTCCGTCAAACAGCGTATCGAGCGCGACGATGTGGGTATTTCCTTTACCGAGTTCGCCTACTCCCTGCTGCAAGGCTACGACTTTGCCGAATTGAACAAACGCCATGGCGCAGTTTTGGAAATCGGCGGTTCCGACCAATGGGGCAACATCACTGCCGGTATCGACTTGACCCGCCGTCTGCACCAAAAACAAGTATTCGGCCTGACCCTGCCTTTGGTAACCAAATCAGACGGCACCAAATTCGGCAAAACCGAAGGCGGCGCGGTATGGTTGAACGCGAAGAAAACTTCTCCGTATCAGTTCTACCAATTCTGGCTGAAAGTGGCCGATGCCGATGTGTATAAATTTCTGAAATACTTTACCTTCCTGTCTATCGAAGAAATTGATGCCATCGAAGCCAAAGACAAAGCCAGCGGCACCAAGCCAGAAGCGCAACGCATTCTTGCCGAGGAAATGACCCGCCTGATTCACGGCGAAGAAGCCCTTGCCGCCGCCCAACGTATTTCTGAAAGCCTGTTTGCCGAAGACCAAAGCCATCTCACCGAAAGCGACTTCGAGCAGCTGGCACTCGACGGCCTGCCGACTTTTGAAGTTTCCGAGAGCCTCAACGTAGTTGAGACTTTGGTAAAAACCGGTTTGGCGTCTTCCAACAAAGAAGCGCGCGGCTTTGTAAACAGCAAAGCGGTTTTGCTCAACGGCAAACCTGCCGAAGCCAACAATCCGAACCATGCCGCTGAAAAACCTGACGATGCCTATATGCTGACCGATGAACATAAACGTTTCGGCAAATACACCATCGTCCGCCGCGGCAAACGCAACCACGCTTTGTTGGTTTGGAAATAATCTTTAAACATTAAATGCATCGTTTAAAACAATCATGCCGTCTGAAATCAGCCACGCTTTTTTCAGACGGCATTTTCTATTGATGATATTCAGTTTTCCCAAAAAGAAAGGACAGGTATTACACCTGCCCTTCTATAAAGCCAATTTCCTTAAGAAACTTTTATCCCCTGCTTACTGCAAACGCTCATTTTCTTGACGGACGGCATTTACCACATCCGCGCCAAACAAAGCGTTGACATCGGTTTCATCAAACACATACTTGCTATGGCAGAAATCGCAATCGATTTGAATGCTGCCTTGTTCTGCCACCACGCCGCCGACTTCCTGACCGCCAAGCATCAACAGCATATCGCTGACTTTGCCGCGAGAGCAGGTGCAGGCAAACTCGATGGCCTCCGGTTCAAAAACGCGGGACGGGGTTTCATGGTAAAGGCGGTAAAGGGCGTGATGCGCATCCAAACCGGTCAATTCTTGCGGAGTAAGCGTTTGCGCAAGCGTGGTCACATGCTCCCAAGCGGCATCATCCAATTCTTCTTCCGGCAGACGTTGCAGCAATAATGCGCCTGCGGCTTGATCGTCAGCGGCAAGCGTAATATAGGTATCAAGCTGCTCGGAACGTTTCATATAGTTGACCAACATTTGCGCAATGCTGTCGCCTTCCAGTGGGACAACACCTTGCCATGGATCGGCATCTTTAGGCTGATGGGTCAAAACAAACACGCTGTTTTCGCCCAACAGCGCAGTCAGGCTTTCGTCATCACGGATTTCAGCAGTTTCGTCCCAACGCGCGGTGGCACGGACAGTATTTTCAGAAGTCGCTTCCACCACCAACATTTTCAGACGGCCCTGACCTTGAACCTGAACAATCAGCGTGCCTTCGTTTTTAAGGTTGGCAGACAATAAAGAACCGGCAGCCAGCAATTCGCCCAATGCACGACGGATGGCGACAGGATAATGTTTTTGGTTGACAATGTGGTGCCAAACCTTTTCAAGGCGGATGTGCATGCCGCGGATAGGCATATTGTCGAAGATAAAGCGTGTACGGATATCGCTGTGATTTTGTGTCATGTCAGTCTCTGAAAATAAATCAATGAATGCCGCTTATATGGTTGCAGCGTCGGATAAATCAAGCGAAACCGCTTTTGATGTTTTTCTAGTTTGTTTGGAAACAAGGGTTTAACGCAAAATAACAGCAGTTTTTTTGCCAAAAAGACGGTTTTTGAATACAATCAAGCAGATAACAAGAGAATGATACGGGATAACATCTCAGAAACCGGCAATGTGCCTGCAATCGGCAGGGAATGCCTTCTGAAACGGAAGTTTTTATAATGAATTTTTTACTCCGGCTCGCAGCAGTTTGGACTTCGGTCGCCATGCTCGCGAGCGTCAATTTTTCTTACGCCGATGATTTGGAAAACCTGATTACCACCCGTCAGCGTGTTTTAAACCAATTCAACGACAACGCCAACGTTTACGGCAATACGCGTCAGGCAACCCCTGTCCATCCCACCAATACCTATCCTGCCGCAAGCAACAATACACGCGCACCTTCGGGCAATGCAGATGAGTTAATCGGCAGCGCCATGGGCTTGCTCGGCGTGGCCTACCGCTACGGCGGCACATCAGCCTCTACCGGCTTTGACTGCAGCGGCTTCATGCAACACATCTTTAAACGCGCCATGGGCGTAAACCTGCCGCGCACCTCTGCCGAACAGGCGCAAATGGGCGTTGCCGTGAGTCGTTCCGAATTGCAGCCGGGCGACATGGTATTTTTCCGCACCATGGGCCGCGGCCGTATTTCCCACGTCGGCCTTTACATCGGCAACAACAATTTCATTCACGCACCGAGAACGGGGAAACGTATCGAAATTACCAGCCTCGGCCACAAATATTGGAGCGCGAAATACGCCTTCGGCCGCCGTGTGAAGAAAAACGACCCTTCCCGTTTCTTAAATTAAGGTGAGCTATGGCAATGCCGCAAATGCCCAAATGGTATGACGACGACGGTCAGATCGTTTCCTGCACCGAAAAAGTCAAAGTCATGACCGAAAACTTGAACGAACTGTACCAAATAGCGCAGGACGCATTTGAAGACGCGCTGCTGATGGGTTGCTCTGAAAAACAGTTGCGCGAATACTTTCGCGACTTAATGGCCGGGCTGGAAAACCCTTATCAAAAAAACGGTTAGTTCTTCAATCCATACAAAAAAGGCCGTCTGAAAGTTTTTCAGACGGCCTTTTTTATCGGGCAGATCCCCTACCCTATTGCTAACATTCCACCACGCGCACGGATACCGGTATGGCTTTTTTCTGCAAGGTGATAGCCAGGCCGGCGAGTGAGGTTTCTTTGTAAGTTGCCTTCATGTCGCGGCCGGTTTGCAGCATGGTTTGAATCACTTCATCGAGTGAAACTTTTTTATCTGTGCCGTCTTCCAAAAGCGCAAGGGTGGCGAGCTTGAGGGCTTTTTCGGCGGCGATGCCATTGCGCTCGATACAGGGGATTTGCACCAAACCGCCGACAGGATCGCAGGTTAAACCCAAGTGGTGTTCCATGGCCATTTCGGCGGCGTTTTCCACTTGTTTAGGTGTGCCGCCGATAACTTCGGCGTATGCACCCGCCGCCATGGAACACGCTACGCCGACCTCTCCTTGGCAGCCGACGTCCGCGCCGGAAATCGACGCATTGGTTTTATACAAAATACCGATGGCGCCGGCAGTCAGCAGGAAGTCCTCGACACGCGATTGGTTGGCGTGCGGATTAAATTTGCGGAAATAGTGCAAGACGGCAGGGATAATGCCTGCCGCGCCGTTGGTCGGCGCGGTTACAACGCGTCCGCCGGCGGCATTTTCTTCGTTGACCGCCATGGCGTACACCATCGGCCAAAGTTGGGTATTGACGATTTCGCTCTCGCGCAGGACTTTGAGTTTGGCTGCCAACTGCGGCGCGCGGCGGCGGACGTTCAAGCCGCCAGGCAGCTGCCCTTCCGCACCCAAGCCGCGTTTGATGCAGTTTTCCATCACATCGGCCACGGCAGCCACACGGCGGCGCACTTCCCCTTCATCGCAACCTGCCAACGCTGCTTCATTGGCCAACACAACTTCGGAAATATTCAACTGGTTCAGACGGCATTGTGCCAACAACTCGTCGCAGTTTTTGTAAGGATACGGCACATCGGCATTTTCCTGCGCCTCTTGTGCAAACCCTTCGTCTGTTACGATAAAACCGCCGCCGACCGAATAATAAATCTGCTCTTTCAGCTTCTGGCCGTCTGAATGGTAGGCGATAAAGTTCAAACCGTTCGGATGTTTGGGCAACACTTTGTCGCCACGGATATCCAAATCTTTTTCAGGATTGAAGGCCATTTCACGGCCGTTGAGTTTTAAAACGTGCTGCGTGCGGATACGTTCCAAGCGTTGAGGGATGTCCGCAAGCGGGATATCGTGCGGCAGGCTGCCTTCCAAACCGAGCAATAATGCGTCGAATGTACCGTGTCCGATGCCGGTCAAAGCAAGTGAGCCGTACACTTCAATGACAATGCGCGCCACTTGTGTATCCAAGTTTTCGGCATTCAGCAAATCAGCAAAAGCGGCCGCGGCCTTCATCGGGCCGACGGTGTGCGAGCTGGACGGGCCGATGCCGATTTTGAAAATATCAAAGATGCTGATCATAACTTTCCTATTATTGTGTGCACGGGCTGTGTTTTTCAGACGGCCTTAAGGCCTAAAGAGGAATCTTTTGCACCGCTTGCCAATGCAAGTACCAAATGTCCGACAGTCATCAAAGGATCGCCTGCTTCCGGCGATGTGTATTTCAGCGTCAGCGGTTTTTTACGCAAGGGTTCGTAATGGCTGACTTTACAATGCGGGTCTTCCAAACTTGTAGAACCGGCGCGGTATCTGTATGCCAACAGCCGTAAATCGTTCAAGTCCATCTTCATGCCGTTGTCCAGCAATTCGCGCAACTGGTTTTCCCAGGCAATATCGTTGCTTCCGTCTTTAATGGCAATCAAGATGGACTTTTCGAGGATTTTTTTGATGTGCTGGTTCAAGGAGCGGATTGGGAAATGCCCCAGCCACAACAAATCGGTCTCCGCAAATTGGGCGGAAAACTGCTCGATAAACCAGGAATGTAAACCTCGATAATCCGGCGAATGAAACAGGGTTGATTTAACCTTGTTGCCATCTTTATCCAACATGTAATGGCAGCCGATAATCACGCTGCAAGATTCGGCAGCCCATCTGGGAATAATGACTTTGGGGGTAAAGAGCGTTTCGAGGCGTTGCTCGGTAAATTGTGTGGTGAAATCGGGGTTGTATTGCAACGATGTCGGCAAATAGCCGCGCCAAAGGTACATGCCGATCCTGTTTTCGCCGATGACATCCAAGAGTTGTTCCAGCATGGTACGGCTAGGACATGAAATAAATTCGTCCGCATCCAGCGGAAAAACGAAATCTATCGCTTCATCTTTTGCTACAAGCTGCTTCATAAGCAGGTTTACCAATTGGTCTTGATTGAACTTGAGCGCTTGATATTGATAGATAAATACCGGTAAACCTTCTTCTTTCAATTGAATCAGGATTTCCCTTGTGCCATCGCTGCTGCCATGATCGATGATGTGCATTTCATCCATCAGCTTGAGATTATGACGGACAAACGATTCGATAACGTCGTTTTCGTTGCGCACCATACTGATGCTGATTAATTTTTTTCCCATAAATTACGCAATGTATTGAGATATTTTAATATTTTTCAGACGGCCTCTATCCAACCGGCAATCCGTTTTTCAACGGATTCGGCATTCAGCCCCAAATCGGCTAAGAGTTTTTTCGGGTCGCCGTGTTCGGTAACTTTGTCTTCTACACCCAGCAGCAATACCGGTTTGCAGATGCCGTGTTTCGCCAACACTTCCAACACCGCGCTGCCTGCGCCACCTTGTTCGGCATTTTCTTCGACAGTAACGATGTAGTCATGGCTTCGGGCGAGACGGACGATCAGCTCTTCATCTATCGGTTTGACAAAGCGCATATCGGCAACGGTCGCGTTCAGCTTGTCGGCAGCGGCCAATGATGGGGCAACCATGCTGCCAAAGGCGATAACGGCAATTTTTCCGCCTTCGCGACGGATGATGCCTTTGCCGATTTCAACGGTTTCCAGGCCGTCTGAAATGGTTGCGCCCGTGCCTGTACCGCGCGGATAACGGACTGCAGACGGAGAGTCTGCCTGATAGCAAGTTGAGAGCAGCAGGCGGCATTCGTTTTCATCGCTTGGTGCGGCAATAATCATGTTCGGAACGCAACGCAAAAAGCTCAAGTCGTATAAACCGGCATGGGTCGGGCCGTCTGCGCCGACAATACCGGCACGGTCGATGGCGAACAAAACAGGCAGGTTTTGCAAGGCAACGTCGTGTACCAACTGGTCGTAAGCGCGTTGCAGGAAAGTGGAGTAAATCGCCACGACAGGCTTGATGCCTTCGCATGCCAAACCGCCGGCAAAGGTAACGGCGTGTTGCTCGGCGATGCCGACGTCGAAATAGCGGTCGGGGAATTGCTGTTCAAACTCAACCAAGCCGCTGCCCTCGCGCATGGCAGGCGTGATGGCAACCAAACGCTCATCCGCCGCTGCTTGGTCGCACAGCCATTGGCCGAACACTTGCGTATAAGTCGGTTTGGCCGCGGCAGGTTTCACTTCCGGCGCAGGCACTTCGCTCGGCAGCTTGGCAACAGCGTGATATTTGACAGGATCGTTTTCGGCGAATTTGTAGCCGTTGCCTTTTTTGGTGATGACGTGCAACAACTGAGGGCCTTTGCGGCCGCGCAAGTCTTTTAATACGTCCACCAGATTTTCAACGTTGTGGCCATCCACCGGGCCGGTATAACGGAAACCGAAGTTTTCAAACAAAGACAGCGACTGTTTGGCGTGTTCCGCTTCGCCTGCCAAGGTTTTGATTTTGTTTTCGACTTTTTGGGCAAGCTCCATCGCGCCGGGCAATTTGTCTAATACTTTGCTTGATTGGGCTTTGATGGTGCTCAACAGGCCGTGCATATCGCGCACGACGTTGCTGGCAAGGTATTTCGGCAGCGCGCCGACATTGGGGGAAATCGACATTTCGTTGTCGTTGAGGATGACCAGCAAATCGACATCCATATCGCCTGCGCAGTTCAGGGCTTCGAACGCCTGACCCGCCGTCATGGCGCCGTCGCCGATGATGGCGACGCTGCGGCGGTTGTTGCCCAACTGTTTGTCCGCAACGGCCATGCCCAATGCCGCGCCGATGGATGTGGAAGAATGGCCTACGCCGAACGCGTCGTATTCCGACTCGCTGCGTTTCGGGAAACCGGCCAAACCGCCGTATTGGCGCATGGTGTGCATTTGATTTTTGCGGCCGGTGAGGATTTTGTGCGGATAGCTTTGATGGCCGACATCCCAGACCAAATGGTCTTCTGGCGTGTCGTACACATAATGCAGCGCCACCGTCAGCTCGACCGCGCCCAAGTTACTGGCGAAATGGCCGCCCGTCTTACCGACGGAATCCAACAGAAATTCGCGCAATTCGGCGGCGACTTGCGGCAGCTGTTTTTTCTCCAGACGGCGCAAATCCTGAGGCGTATCGATAATATCGAGCAAAGGGCTTGGGTTCATGATTTTTGGCGGTGATTTTTTGTGTAACGGACGATTATATCAAGAGATTGCACAACTTGTTACAAATGCTTTCAGACGGCCCGAACCTTTATCCTTTATAATACTGCCAACTAAAAACACAAGGCCGTCTGAAATGACCCCAAACGCAAACAATCTCTGCTGGCTCGATATGGAAATGACCGGCCTCAACCCGGAACATGACCGCATTATCGAAGTCGCCATGATCATTACCGATTCCGATTTGAACGTACTGGCGCAATCGGACGTTTACGTCATCCATCAAAGCGATGAGTTGCTCGACGGCATGGACGAGTGGAACACCGCCACCCACGGCCGCACCGGCCTGACCCAACGCGTGCGCGAATCCAAACTGACCGAAGCCGAAGTCGAGCAAAACCTGTTGGACTTCATGTCCGCATGGATACCCGAGAAATCCACGCCCATGTGCGGCAACTCCATCCATCAAGACCGCCGCTTCATGGTCAAATACATGCCGCATTTGGAAGCCTATTTCCACTACCGCAACTTAGACGTATCCACGCTGAAAGAATTGGCCAAACGCTGGAATCCGGCCGTCGCCAAAAGCGTGGTCAAACGCGGTTCGCACAAGGCATTGGACGACATCCTCGAAAGCATCGAAGAAATGCGCCATTATCGCGAGCATTTCCTCAAACTCCCTTCCGAACAATAATTCCAAGGCCGTCTGAAACCGGTTTTACACCGTTCAGACGGCCTCATCGGCTTCCCTCATCTCATGAAAATCACCAAAATCTTTACCTTCGATTCTTCGCACATGCTCGATGGGCATGACGGCAAATGCCAAAACCTGCACGGCCACACCTACAAACTCGAAATCACCGTCTCCGCTCCCGTTATCCAAGGCGGCGCAAAAGACGGCATGGTGATGGACTTTACCGACCTGAAAGCCATTGTCAAACAACACATCACCGACCCGTTCGACCATGCCTTCATCTATCACGGCAACAACGAACGCGAAAGCCAAATCGCCGCGCTTTTGGAAGGCTGGAACATGAAAACCCTGCGCCTGCCCTGCCGCACCACCGCCGAAAACATGAGCGTAGAAATGTATGGCCGTCTGAAAAACGCCGGTGTCAAAGTATGCAGCGTAAAATTATGGGAAACGCCGACGTCGTGTGCGGAATATGAAGGGGAATAAACCGGCATTTTGTATTTTTCAGACGGCCTGTTCCCCAAACACGCCCATCCGCTAAACATCAAAAGGAATCTTCATGAAAATCATCTCCACCCTCCTCGTCCTCTTCGTCGCTGTCGAACATTTCTACATCGCCTGGCTCGAAATGACGCAAATCCCAAGCGAAAAAGCGTCAGAGCTGTTCAATATGCCTTACGAATTTATGGAACAAAAACGCGTACAAACCCTGTTT